>JBFMBQ010000485.1:0-9968 GCA_040755115.1 bacterium | reverse complement strand
AAACAAAAATGTGACACGCCTCGAAAAATAACGACTGAAGTTCTGGAAAAGAAATCCTCTATAAAATATTTCTTCATAAATAGGTGCAAATATTGACCTTTTAAGCAAATTATATCTGTGATAATTGAAGTGAAGCCATATTTTATCTCGTATGGATTCGCTGAATAAAGAGAAATCAAGCACTTTGTCAGGAGCGAAGAAAATATAAAGCCATACTGCGGCATTTATCGTTGCTGCAATTACAATAAACATCATGACGACATCAAATATCCTGGAAAATAATGATTTAGAGTTTAATCTTATTTTAATATAAAGTTTGGAATCCTCCGGAATGTTTTTGTTTATAAAATATAAAGATGTTAGATACAATAAATATTGAACGCCGTTAATATAATAGTAGGTACCTTTCGTTGAATGGATATTAGAAAGTATGATTATTTTCTCAATAAAATATATAGCGAATGCCAGAAATAATGGTTCCCACCTGATTTTTGAGGCACCTGGGATACGGAAATATTTGTAGAGAAAAAAGAAACCAGCAACAAAAAAAACAGTATTCATTAATAATTTTATTATATTTTATATATTATAATGTAATATTGGGGAATTTGCCCAATAATTTTGTTTGTATATAATTTTTACTGTGTTAAAATATATTAATATATAACCTTAAAAGCGCTCTTTATGACATCCCTCGCTTTCTGTACTAATGGTTGTGTACACTCTTCTTTGACACACAAAGAATGGTAATAGTCGTCTACAGGATCATCTTCCGTAGCGTATTGGGGATATTTCTTCGCGAAATTTTTGTAAACATCACTGGAAGGATGCCAACAAGCCTCAGAACATGATTTACCCATTTTTGCGAATTCAGTCAACTCTTTAAAAAATTCATATTCTTTAATTTTCTTTTTCAATTTTTGCCATAAAGTCAGTTTCTCGCTAACTTTTGGCTCGGATGAGTAAGAACCGCCGCTTTGGCCAACTTGCCTTGCCAGGGGTAAAAATGTACTGCCACAATTGTTGCACTTCACTGTGATTGACTCTAAATGTGCCTCACTCTCATTGTTAGCCCAACCCAGGTCAATATCATATCCCCTGTTTTTAAGATTAGATTGTTCACTTTTGATGGAACTAAATGTGCTTATCATACTTTCCATTGTTGAAACAATAGAATTAATATTGTTTTCATAATTATTAATAGAGGATCGCAAGGATGGACAAGATGATTCCGTGCAGGTAAAAGTACCATTATTAATGGCATTTTTCACACAATCTCCCGCATCATTTTCAACGGTATGAATTTCGCAATCTCAAGAAAATACCTGTCAAGCGAGAAAAGTTCTACATCGTAATGAATAGCGACAGCGGAGATTACAACATCGGGCAACGATGCATTGAATCCCTTCCGCTTCATAGCGTAGCGATACTCCCCTGCATCCCACCAGATTTGATAACCCACCGGCAAAAATGGGACTGATCGCAGTAACTCTGTTAATTTTTCCTTTTCGCTGATGTTTTTTACACCGGAAAGAAGTTCAGTAACAACAATACCTGTTGCGCACACAAGACCTTCTTTTATCAACCTCTCAACGATATCTCCTTCAAAACCGCGGCTCTCCTGAAAGTATTGTATCCAGACGGATGTGTCAAGTAAAACAGACTTCATCTCATTTCGCGTTCCTTCCTGATTTTTTTTGTGTCAAGATCAAACTCAATTTTTCCCCTGTAATCAAGAAGGCGATTCATTTTCTTCATCCGAATATATTCCTGAAGTGCAAGACATACTGTAGTGGTTTTGGTGCGTGCGCCGGAAACCTTCTGAGCCTCTTTTATCAGTTCCTCAGGTATATCAAGCGTTGTTTTCATTGATTTTTCCCCCTGAATACTATGTATAATAATACATAAAATATATGTCCTATTATATTCATATTTATGGTATTTGCAACGGTGTGCTATCAAAGGTTCTGATTATGCCATGTCAGGAGGAATTGCGCTTGATGAAATCATAGACCCGTTCAAAGACCGTGTGTTTCTGGATGTCAACTACGATGCCGTGTCCCGAGTTGTTCAGATAAAATATCTCTTTCTCGGTTGACCCTGAATTCTCATATATATACTTCGCATTCTCAGGCTTGAGAGTGCGATCCCTTAATCCGTGCATAATCAGCAGCGGTGCACGCATACGGGGCAGCAGGTCTCTTACGACTTCTGTCAACTCAATGACCTGTTCAACGCAGGCGAGCGGGGTGCGGTCGTAGGATACCATATCGCTCACGGCATCTTTGTCTGTAAGATCGGTTTTAGTGCCCGCCGGGATAAATCTTATGAAGCGCCGCAGCATCGGGAGAACAAACATTCGCCAGTCCCGTATCAACGCCGCGCCTGAAAGCGACACCACGCCTCTTATGCCGCCCTGCGTTGCGCCAAGAAACAGTGCGAGCGCGCCCCCCAGCGAAAATCCCACAACAAATATTTCCGAACACCACCTCGTCAAATCCTCGTATCCATCCGTTACAGAATTCGCCCAGTCGCGCCAGTTCGTTGCCGCCAAATCTTCGGGCGTCGTGCCATGCCCCTTCAACTGTATGCCGCTTACAGTGATCTCGTTCTGTGCAAGGTATTTTCCGAGTTGCAGCATCTCAACCGGAGTGCCTGTGAAACCGTGTATCAGCAGGCAGCCGGTCTTGCCCCCATTAAAAAAAAATGCGCTTGTATTCAGTGGCACTTTTTGAGGCATACGATTAATTTTAAGAGATTGAATTTAATAGACGGGATTTACGGGATTAACAGGATTAATAAGATTTGCAGGAAATCAAAATCCTGTCAATCCTGTCAAAAGTTCAAAAATCATTCCAGATAGCCCTTTAATTTTCTGCTCCTGCTCGGGTGCCGCAGTTTGCGCAGCGCCTTGGATTCAATCTGCCTTATGCGCTCGCGAGTGACATTGAATTGCCTGCCCACTTCTTCAAGCGTTCTTGAGTGTCCGTCATTAAGTCCGAACCGCATTTCAAGGACGCGGCGCTCGCGGTCGGACAACGTGTTCAGTATCCCCCGCAACTGGTCTTTAAGAAGCACATGCGCAGCCGCATCCATCGGCTGGGGTATATCGTGGTCTTCAATGAAATCCTGTAATCGGCTGTCTTCTTCCTCGCCGACAGGGCTTTCAAGTGAGAGCGGTTTTTGCGAGATTTTCATAATTTCCCGCACTTTTGATTCCGACACCCCCATTTCATAAGCGATCTCTCTGAAGGCAGCCTCGCGCCCAAGTTCCTGCATCAGATAACGCGACACGCGTATGAGTCTGTTGATAGTCTCCACCATATGCACGGGCTTGCGGATAATATCGCCCTGGTCAGCAAGCGAGCGGGTGATTGCCTGCCGAATCCACCAGGTCGCATAAGTGCTGAACTTATATCCCTTATGGTAATCAAATTTTTCAACCGCTCGGATCAGCCCGAGGTTGCCTTCCTGAATGAGGTCAAGAAAATTCATCCCCCGCCCGACATATTTCTTGGCGATACTCACAACAAGGCGCAGGTTCGCCTCCGTCAGCCGCTGCTTCGCATCCTCGTCGCCCATCTCAATCTGTTTCGCCAGCATTATTTCTTCTTCTGCCGTGATCAACTGCACCCGCCCGATCTCCTTCAAATAAAGTCTCACCGAATCGTCTATCCGTATCTCGCCAGGCAGTCGCAGCAGGAAATCAAGTTCATCCTCCACCTCCTGCATCTCTTCATCAGCGCTTATCACATCAGCCAACCCGAGCCGGCTGCCGTTGTCGTCAAGAAAATCTACATCAAGCAAGATGAATTCATCAAATACATTCTCAATCGTTTCCGGATCAATTTCTTCCTTGCACAGAATACCATCAAGTTCGCTGTATTTTACAGCACCGGTCAGCCGCGCCCTTTCATACAGTTCGCTCAATTCCTGATTATGACCAATGTACGCGAGCATAATCCTGCCACTATTAATTGTGAATTGAGAATTGTCAATTGCGAATTTAAATCCACAATCCGCAATTCAAAACAATTCTTTCTTCAGTTCTTCCGCCTGTCTTACCAACTTGAGAACAAGGTCGCGATTTCCGTCCCGTTCCGCCTGCTCAACCATCTTCTTTAGTGCTCTGATCTTTCGCTGCTTCGCCAGAGTCTTTAAGTGTGTGATGCACTCGTCAACATTTTCAGACTCATCCTCGCACTGCTGCGCCAGAGTTATGCCTCCTAAAAGTCTGACCATCTCCTGCGGATGTGTCTCGCAGAGAAATACATCAGGCTTGAAATCCCCCTTTTCCGTTCGGTAGCGGTAACAGTATGTGAAAAGACTGCGGTAATACTCATAGGAGAAATGCTCCGGCGACAAGTCATCTAATATTTTATTCGCATTTTCCTGGTTTGAAAGCAGGATGGAAATGATTTTTTTCTCCGGCATTGCCAGCGCTGTCGGGATAATTTGTTTTTCCGCCGCTGTATCTGCCTTCCGATGCCTCTGGGGTCGGACTGAAAATAAAACTGCGCGGACATCTTTTTCCTCCAGCCCGAGCCTCTCGGCTAACGCCCGCTTCTGGTGATCCTGGAGAAGCGGATTCTGGCTCTTTTCAATAATGGGTGCGACAGCAAGAATGACTTCCCGCTGCCCCTCCGGCGTCCCAATGCCATGTTTCGCAATTGCCCGCTCGGTGAAATAATCAAAATACCGCCGAGCCTGCTCCAGATGCAGTTTGAACGCTCCGCCGCCCCCCTCGCACACGATGCTGTCGGGGTCTTTCCCTGCGGGCAGACTCACCACACGCAGATCAAGTCCGCGCTCTATCATCATTTCTATCCCGCGCAGCGTCGCCGCATCGCCCGCAATATCGGAATCGTAAGCAAGAAAAACACTTGTGCAGTATCTGCGCACCGCTTCCACCTGGAATTCCGTAAGCGCAGTGCCCATTGAGGCGACCGCATTGCGGATGCCGGCACGATGAAGCGCAATCACATCCGTATATCCTTCAGTGAGAATGAGCGAGGAATCCACAATGTGCCGTTTTGCGTGGTCAAGCCCGTAGAGAAGTCTCCCCTTGTCAAAAACGGGAGATTGCGGCGTGTTTATGTATTTTGGAGTCTCATCACCCATCGCCCTGCCGGCAAAACCAACAACATCACCTGTAACATTGCGCAGCGGGAAGATGAGCCGCCCGCGAAACCGATCATAATGACCGCCAGTATCACGAGACAGAACAAGCCCCGCCTTCTCAAGATCAGCGGCTGAAAAACCTTCGGCAACAAATGTTTTTGCAAGGTCATCCCACGAATCATGCGCAGCGCCGAGTAAAAATTCCTCAATCTGTCCGCTCCCGATCTGCCGCCGTTCAAGATAGGAAAGAAACCTCTGACTTTCCTGCGAATCAAGAAGAATTTTATGGTAATATTTAGCAGCCCTCTCGTTCGCCTTAAGCATCCTGTCGCGTATGGAACGCTCCTCAGGACTGACTTCTCTGCGAGGCTTTAACACCACGCCCGCACGGCGCGCAAGTCGCTCCACCGCCTCGCCAAAGGTAAGATTCTCCGCCTTCATCATAAAAGTGAATATGTCGCCGCCTTCACCGCACCCGAAACAATGCCATAGCCCCTTGCCCTCATCTATCGTGAACGAAGGCGTTTTTTCGGTGTGAAACGGGCACAGCCCCTTGTGGCGCACGCCCGATTTCTTCAGTTGCGTGTGCGCCGATGCCGCCTCCACAAGGCTCAACCGCATCCGTATCGTTTCTAATTCCTGCGCGTCAGCCATGTTAATTGCAATTATCAACTTTTATCTGGTGCAAAAGTAACCAGTAGATAGTAGCCAGTTACCAGGGTTCATGCTGGAAAGAGAGATTTTGATCTTGAAAAAAAAAGTTTATGCTTCGTAATTCTTTGTTCGTTATTCGATATTCTCCTTTCATTGAGACAACACGGTTTCTTAAATTAACGCTTATAAGACCGCGCCCTACAAAAGCCAGGTCAAACTTCCACTGCCTCCGGCATCCCGATTTCAATGAGGTATTCACGATACATTGCATAAGAGTCTTTGATAATAGGAAGAAGTTTCAATATTTTAGGGATTGGACCTTTTGCGGTTATCTCACGCTTGGTGATTGCGAGCATGAGATTTACCTTGCCGAGCCAGAACCTGTGCGCAACTTCCGCCTTCATCATCATCTCCACATCCGCATTAAGTTCTGAATTGCCCTGAATGACCTGCGCGTTGGGGCAGTCAATCGTGAGTATGGCATCAGGTTCGGTATAGATAAATCGGATTACAAGTCCTGATGCTATCACCTTGGGTCCTATTTCAGGATTGTCTTTGAGTCTGTTGAAAAACGGTGTCATCACCGAGTAAAAGTGTTCTATATCTCTGAATATCGGCATGCCGCATCTCCTTGCGTTATTTTTAGTTCAAAATATTTTATATATGCAGTTTGTATTATCATTGCAATCCTGTCTATCCTGTTAATCCTGTCAAAATTAATCGGAGTTTCCTCAATAAATCTTCTCAACCATATACCCAAGCCCGAGGCTTTCAAGTTTTTTCTTTGACGGGCGTCCCTGATCGTCCAGTTCGCGCAGAGCATAAAATTCCTTCAACATCACTTCCATATCAGGAACGGAACCTGCCGCCGGTCCATCTTCCACCGGCATCAGCATCCGCTTCGGCAGCATGTCATCCGCCCTCGTAACGCCAAACATGTTGTTAAGCGCGCGCTTCAACACCCACATCCGCTCTCCCACTCTCATCATCTCTTCAAGAGTGTAATTGAAACCCGTCGCGGCGTTCAGCATGTTCAGAATATCGTGCTCGGAAAAGGCAATCGCAGGGAAATGACATATACACGCCGCATTGAAGATGCAGCCGAAGTCCTCGGTCTTCACCACCATAAAACCCTTCCCCTCACTCTGCTGAGAATCAAGCGGCGTGCCAAGCCCTAAATCAGGATAAAAAACATATCCCTGTTCAACAAACATCTCCATAGCGTTCACATGGCATGCGCCGCGGCTTGAGGTGGCGTAAGCGAGTGCCTGTCCATGAAAACCGCGCGGGTCGTGCATCGGCGATTCAAGCCCTTTCACGGTCGTGATAAAATCTTCTGCGTTACCACCGATTTTTTTCGCAGCAGCGGCGCTCCCCTCCGCCAGAATATTGCCGATGCCCTCGCGCCGCGCCGTCTTCTCCACAAGCGTAATCGCAGCATCGGCATCTCCCCAGTGAAGTTTTATCCCGCCCATCTGCTCATCGGACACAAGTCCGTTCTCAACACACTCACACAGAAACGCTATCGTGCTGCCACAAGTTATCGTGTCCATCCCATATCTGTTGCATAGCCAGTTTATCCGTGCGAGCGCATTCAGGTTGTCAATCAGCAGCATCGTCCCGAAACCCGCCACCGTCTCATACTCCGGTCCCGGTCCCTCAGGCACCGCATACTTATCGTCCTCTACCTTCACAACCCGCTTGCAGCCGACCGGACAACCGTAACACGAATGATTCCTCGTCAGAATCGTATCCGACATCGTAGGACCATTTATCTTGCTCACACCGTCATCCCACGAACCAGTCTTCCAGTTCTGTATCGGCAGATCGCCTGTCATCGCAACAAGGTCCATCGCCGCATTCGTCCCGAATGCAGTCATTGACTGAACTGCAATGCTCTCCTTTATCTTCCCTGTAAGTTCCTTCCGAAGTTCATCAATCATAGCGGCATCGGCAAAGGGCACTTTCTTCGTTCCCCATACTGCAACAGCCTTCAACTTCTTGCTCCCCATCACCGCACCAAGCCCCGTTCTGCCGGCAAGATTGCCTTTATCGTTTACAATGGCGGCGAATCTAACGAGGTTCTCGCCAGCCTGCCCTATGGCTGCCACAGACGGCGATTTCCCTGCCTCGCCTTTTATTTTTTCCTTCAACCGGTCAGCGGTATCATAAGAACATAATCCCCATAAATCGGAGGCGTCTTCTATCGCAGCCTCGCCATCGTCAATTCGGAGGGACACCGGCGTCGCCGATGCCCCTGTAATGATAATCCCGTCATAACCTGCGCGCTTCAACTGCACACCGAGACTGCCACCGCAACTTGACTCGCCGAAAATCCCTGTCTGCGGCGAGCGGCTGATCACATCAAATCGGGTTGCGCAGCCTGGCAGCACCGAACCTGTCAGCGGTCCGGTCATAAATATAAGCGGATTGTCAGGGCTGAACGGATCGGTGTCCTTATCTATCATCTGCGCCAGCAGCCATGCCCCGATACCGCACCCGCCCATATAATCACGGTAAATTTCATCAGATACCGCCACATCCTTCAATACCCCGTTCGTCAAGTCCACTTCAAGTATTTTGTTCCAGTACCCTGCCATTATCACATCCTGCCTGTATGTTTGTTTTTTCTGGCTAATAAAATTTATAAGACTGAATTCAATTCTATCAACCAGATCATAATTGTCAAAAATTTTTTATTAAAATCTCGGAACAAAATTAAACATTAATTGTCTATGAAGTGTGAAAACAAAAATTGGGGTGATATTAATGAAAATAAGAAAGAATCGTAAAGAAAGAATCGGATCAAACAACATTGCTAACCTATCAGGACTCATTTGTGCAAATTTTTACAGAATTTTAATTGCATTTTGTCTGCTCCTGATAAACACAGGAAACGCATCCGCCGACGGTATTTTTATTCCCGCGCCCGGCGACACGGATGCGGGATTTTCCATCATCTATCACAATGTAAAAGTGGAAATCCGCGACCAGGCTGCGGTTACCGAGATAGAACAGGTCTTCCGCAACGAGGCGAACAGGACGCGTGAGGCGATCTACATCTTTCCGCTTCCGAAAGGTTCGGCGATCTCGGAATTTTCAATGTATGTGGGCGGCGAAAAAGTTAAAGGAGAATTGCTTGACAGCAATGAAGCGCGCAGAATCTACGAGGACATCGTGCGCCGCCGCCGCGACCCTGCCCTGCTTGAATACGCCGACCGCGGACTCTTCCGCGCCCGCATCTTCCCTATCGCTCCGCGCGAGGAGAAAAAGGTAACACTGAAATACACCGAACTCCTGCATGCGGATAACTCAACCGTTCAATACCTCTACCCGCTGAATACAGAAAAATTCTCCTCCGAACCGCTGGATAATGTGTCAATTTATATAAAACTGCATTCAACGCAGCCTGTAAAAAATATCTACTCGCCGAGTCATGATGTTTCAATCCGCAGGCAGGGCGAGAACAGCGCCACAATCAGTTACGAGGAAAGCAGGACCAAGCCAGACAAGGATTTTACGCTCTATTATTCTACCTCACGGGACGATGTCGGCATGACGCTTCTCACCCAGCCCGACGATGACGGCGGCTACTTCATCCTTCTCGCCTCGCCGCGAACAGAATGGCTTGATAAAGAGATCGCAGCAAAAGATGTTGTTTTCGTCCTTGACCGCACGGGCAGCATGTCCGGCGATAAAATTCAGCAGGCAAAAGATGCGCTTGTCTTCTGCATACGCGCACTCAATCCGAAAGACCGCTTCAATGTCATCGCCTTTGACGAATCCACAGATAATTTCAAAAACACAATGACTGATGTGAGTGATGAGACGGTTGATGACGCCGTGGATTTTGTTCGGGGGATAGATGCAGCGGGCGGCACGAACATAGACCATGCCCTGCGGGAAGGTATGAAACAGTTCAAGTCTTCCAGCGACCGCCCGAAATACCTGATTTTCCTGACCGATGGGCTGCCTACAGTTGGGGAAACAAACATTGAGCGTATTATTAAAAATGTTAGAGATGAGAACCGCGCACGCGTGCGTCTCTTCGCCTTCGGCGTCGGCTACGATGTGAACACGCACCTGCTTGACCGTCTCTCCGAGGGAAACAGCGGCTCGGTGGACTATGTGAAACCGGAAGAAGACATTGAGGCGAAAGTGAGCGGCTTCTTCCGCAAAGTGAGTTATCCAGT
>JBFMBQ010000484.1:0-9594 GCA_040755115.1 bacterium | reverse complement strand
TGGGGAGAAGCGGGATGAATTCTGGGGTCTCCAGACGGGAGCGGATGCGTATTTAGTGAAACCGATTGAACCGGAGAATCTGATTGCGATCATAGAGGAGGTGGCGAAAAAGCCGCAATCTGAGGTTCGTGCACCGGTTGAGGTGAAGAAAGATGACGCGGTTGAGGGGAGCGATTTGATTTTCCAGGCTGGGGAGGTTCAGGAGCGCGAACTTTTCAAGATGACGCTGATGAACAAACTTTACGGGGTCTCCCACAATACCGATAATCTGCATGACACGCTGCATGAGACGATTCAACTTTACAGTTCGGTGGTTCATTTTCAGAACGCGGCATTTTTGATACTTGACGATGATCTGATACGGATGTTCTTTTTTGTCCGGGAGCCGTGCAACCGAGAATTTTTCCAGTCGGTCAAGCGGCGGATGATAGAAGATTTTGAGAGGCAGTCGGGCAAGGAATTGGATCTTGATAACGCGGAGGTGATCCTTGTGGATCCGGATCATGGTCTGCTGAAGGGGTCGGGGAATAAAAATATTGTTGACTGTTATTCCATTTTACTTGAAGCGAAAGGGGATAAATACGGCATTTATACGATGGGGCGAAGCAGGGGGAAGCCTTTCACACATGAGGAGATAGTGATGGTGAAGGCCATTTGCGATCAGTCATCCATCGTGATAGATAACATTCGCATGCATGAGAAGATCAAACGGTTAGCCGTTGCGGACGGCTTGACGGGGCTTTATAATCACAGGTATTTTCAGGAGCAGTTAGAGAAGGAATTCAGCCGTGCGAGACGATTCGGTTTGTCGCTGTCGCTGATAATGGTTGACATTGATAATTTCAAGTTGATCAACGATGAGCATGGACATCAGTGCGGCGATATGGTATTAAAGGACTTGACGGGGATTCTGAAGCGGAGTGTTCGTGACATAGATACGGTGGCACGGTACGGGGGGGAAGAGTTCGTGATCATACTACCCGAGACGCAGAAGGGCAATGCGAGGGTTGTGGCGGAACGGATAAGGATAAAGGTAGAAGAATACGAATTCAAAATACAGGAAAAGCCGTATGGCGTTTCAGTGAGCGTAGGGATAACGGGGTATCCTGATGACGAGATCAGGACGAGGCTTGATTTCATATCAAAAGCCGATCAGGCTATGTATCAGGCGAAGCGCGGCGGGAAGAACCGGGTGTGCGTGTATTCAAAGACATGAAGTGTGGAGGGCACCGATTGCGTAATTGCGAATTTAAATCCGCGATCACCAATCCGCATTTTGCAATACGCATTACGCACTCTTCACTAACTCAGGGGTGGTATTGTAAGAATCTTTCTGTAAAGTCATAATAACATTGGAGGCAGATAATCCGGATGCCAAATCCACCGAGCATACTTGTCGTTGATGACAGTCCGGTGGTTGTTGAGGCTGTCAAGGAGGCACTTATCAGTGACGGGTATGTCGTCTTCACAGCCTACGATGGGATAGAGGCGCTTGATCTGATCAAGAATCACCAGTTTGATCTTATCCTTCTTGATATTGATATGCCCCGAATGAACGGCTATCAGGTATGCAAATTGCTGAAGAACGATCCGAAGTTCAGGACGATTCCGGTCGTGATGCTCACTGCGAAGACTTCCGAAGCCGACAGGCTCTGGGGGGTCAAGGCTGGGTCGGACGAATATGTTACGAAGCCGTTCAATTATTCAAAGGTGAAGGAAATTATCAAGCGATTTTTGTAAGGCACAGAAGATTTCACCACGAAGGAAATACTCAAGAAATTTTCAATGATTAACATATCGGAAGAGCAACTGCTGCAATTCAGGGATTTCATTTTCGTCACCTGCGGGCTGTGGTTTGGGGATTCCAAGATTCTAATACTTGCGAACCGGTTGAAGGCTCGTATGAAGGCGCTCAACATCACGGATCCTGCGCGATATTTTTTCAGAATATCCGATACTGACGACAGGGCAGAATTAGCGACGCTGATAAACCTTATCACGACGAACGAGACTTATTTTTTCAGGTGTGAGGCGCAGATGGAGACTTTCTGCAAGATTGTTCTGCCCGAAATAACGAAAGAAAAGATAGCGAGGAAGGACAGGCGGCTGCGCATCTGGAGCGCGGGCTGTTCCACAGGTGAGGAGCCTTACACAATCGCCATCTGCGTTCAGGAGGCGATGCCGTTTCATAATTTATGGGACATTTCCATCACAGCGACTGACATTTCTACGGAAGTTCTGAGCAAGGCGATTGAAGCGAGATACGCACAACGGGCGGTTTCGCGCATACCTGAACATATATTGAACAAGTATTTTGATGCGAAGGATGGATTTCACATTTTAAAAGACAAGGCGAAATCGTTCGTTGAATTTGAATATTCCAATCTTATTGACGCCGTCTTTGAGACAGGTTTTGATGTGATTTTCTGCCGCAATGTTCTGATCTATTTCAGGGATGAGACTAAGGCACAGATGCTTGATAAATTTTATGATTCTCTTGCCGATGGAGGGTATCTTTTTCTGGGGCCATCAGAAATGGTCAGGGGACTTGTGCAGGGGTTCAGGATGATAGTAACAAAGGACGCAGTGGTTTTTCGCAAGGAGCCGAGGTAAAAGACACGGATTTTTGCCACTGAAACACGAAAGCACTGAAGTTATTAAATAATAAAATGTTATTTTTAGTGTTTTTTTGTGTTTTTGTGGCATTTATAATTATTATCAGGCAATGAGGCGGTAAGAGGATGGCGAAATCGTTCAAGACGGCAAAGACCATAAAACTTTTCCTTGATGAATGCAAGGAGTATCTCAATTCTCTTGACCAGGACCTTGTTGAACTTGAGGGCGGCAGCGCAGCCCCCGAACTGCTCACGCGGATAAAGCGCAATGTGCATACGATCAAAGGTTCCTCGGCAATGCTTGAATTCAACGATATAAGCGGTGTTGCGCACGCTATTGAGAATGTGATTGCGAAACTGGAGGGACGACTTCCGGACATCAACCGGGTTTTAATGGAAGAGATTTTTAATAAAATAGACTCCATCAAAGAACTTGTAAGAAAAATTGAAATCGCCGCAGAGGACACCGAAAAACCGCCGCCACCTGAAAAGAAAGCGCCCGTGCCTCAACCGCAAGAGAAGCCGGAAGTAAAAACCGCGCCCGCTGCTGAAATCAAGAAAAAGAAAGCGGGGGCGCACGGGCATGCGCCCCTGCGACCTGAACCTGCGACACCGAAAGCCCGACGCACTGATCTTATAACTATCACCGGAGACAAACTCTACTCGAGTTTAGTATCGTGCTTTCGCATCGCGCGCGATGTAGAGAGCAAGTTCATTTTAGCGGACGGCAGAGAATTGTCGGGAGACATGATTGACTCGCTTGATGAATCAATACAATATCTTTACACCTCGCTCATTCCCACAGGGATTGCCGCCATCACACTGATTTTTTATCAGTTGCGCATGGTCTTTGATGCGGCGAAAGAGGGAAAAATTGAGCGTTCGGGCGATCTCATTGACATCGCCTTTTCTGGTATCTCTCACGCTATGATGATCGTTGAAAACAGGCTTGCAGCCAAGGCGGCTGAAGGGATGTCGGATCTGAGCGAATGGCACAAGAGAGTGAGCAGGCAGTATGACAAGTTAAGAGGCGACAAGGATTTTCTGAACGAGGAGACGGCGGCGGAGATTTTCCAGAGGCTCGTGCTGTCCGCAGATATCAGCGATGTTATGGATAGTATTGAAAAATTCGCGGTGGCGAAATCGCTTGTTGAAGGTCTCAGGATTTACCATGTATCGTTCATCATCTCCGCCGAAGACACCGAACTGTTAATGAATCTGCCCGAGATGTGCAAGGTATTTTTTGAGATGGGAAAAATAGTTGCGGCAATTTATCAACACCTTCCCGGAGCGGCTGGCAAACCTGAATACACGGCGGGATTGTTCCTTGCATCAAGTGCGCCGGAGGATGAGATTCACAGGCTTGCCGCCTGCCTCGGCGGGGTAAAGAATCTGGGAATCCATCTTGTGAACCTTGGGGGCGTTCAGGAAGCGCTGGCGCAGTCCACAGCGGAGGAAACGGCGGAGGAGGCGGAGGAGGCGGAGGAGGTTACTCCGGCATCGGGTGAATTACGACCGCAGGCTGCGCCACGGCGCATCAGCCAGCGGGTGGAAGGCATAACCACAACGGTGCGCGTTGATACTCAAAAACTTGATGATCTCGTCAACCTTATCGCTGAACTGGTCATCAACCGCAACAAGATTGAACAGGAGATCAGATCGCTCAAGCAGGGTGTGAACTCGCTGAGCGAGGTTTATGAAAACCTGAAGGACACGAGGAAAAAAGCCTCTCTGAACTCTTACCGGGAAGTTACAATAGAGGACCTGATGCGTCCGTTCATAAGGCTGGTATCTGAATCATATTATGATGATTCCACGCAGAAGGAGCGTGTTTCAGGAATAAAACCACTTGTAGGGTCAAGGCATGCCTTGCCCCTACGCACTTCGCTGCGGGAAGAGATCGTCAGGTTATACGAACAGGCTGTGGGAAATGAACAGACGATTGACGAATTCACGCGGGAACTGACGAAAGTGAAATCTGAATTTGAGCGATTGCTGATGGAGTTTCAAGCGGATGAGGTTAATATTGGGCGTGTAGTGGATGACTTGCAGGAAGAGACGATGAAACTGAGGATGCTGCCCATTTCGCGAGTGTTCAACAAGTTTCCGAGGCGAGTAAGGGATATTGCAAAGGAGATTGGGAAGAAAGTGGAGTTCGTGATGGAGGGGGAAGACACGGAACTTGATAAGACATTGATAGAAAAGATAGAGGATCCGTTGATGCACCTGATCCGGAATGCAATAGATCACGGACTTGAGACGACCGGCGAGCGGGTGCGTGTGGGAAAGCCTGAGACGGGGAGGATTATTCTGAAGGCGGCGCAGGAGGGGAATTGGGTTGTAGTGGAAGTGGAAGACGACGGAAAAGGGATGGATGCCGAGAGGATCGTGGAGAAAGCGCTTGAGCGGCGGCTGATCTCGGTGGAGGAGGCGGGGCAGATGGACAACCGCCAGTCGCTGAATCTTATTTTCATTCCTGGCTTCAGCACAAAAGAGGAGGTATCCGATCTTTCCGGTCGGGGTGTGGGGATGGATGTGGTCAAGGAGAACATACAGCAGTTGAAGGGGACGGTGGAGGTGCACTCGGCAGTTGGTGAGGGGACGGTGTTCAGGCTGAAGTTGCCGCTTACGCTTGCGATCATACCGTCAATGATAGTAAGGACAGGCGGGATAAAGTTCGTTATTCCGATGGACCCGATAGAATCGGCGGAACTGCTTACGAGGGAGAATGTTTTCAGTGTGGAGGGGAAGGAGGTTTTCAGGTATCAGGATGTTGTGCTGCCGCTTGTGAGGCTGAAGGATGTGTTTCAACTTGAATCCGCGTTGGGGGAGAAGGATATATTTCCGGTTGTGGTGGTGGGGACGGCGGATAAGAGGATCGGGATAGCGGTGGACGAGGTAATTGAGAAGCAGCAGGTGGTGATCAAGGGGATGGGGGAATTTTTAGGGAGCGTGAGGCATCTTGGGGGTGCGACGGTATTCGGGGATGGTTCAATAGCGTTGATAGTGGATGTTGGGGGTATAATATCATCGGTAGCGCAGATAGCGCAGCGGACGGGGGTGCGTGCGGCGGCGAGCCGTGCGTCAAAGAGGATATTGCTTGTTGACGATTCGCTGTCGGGGCGCATAGCGCAGAGGGATATGCTTGAGCGGATGGGATTCAATGTGGAGGTGGCGTCGTCTGCGTTCCAGGCGCTGGAGATGCTTGAGAAGAGCGATTACGATGCGGTGGTTACCGACATAAACATGCCCCGGATGGACGGCTACGAGTTCACTGCGACGATGCGTTCTTATGAGCGCACAAGGCAGATGCCTGTTATACTTGTTACTTCCGACATCAAACGGGTTGACAGGGACAAGGGGTTTGATGTTGGGGTCAACGAGTTTCTGGCGAAACCGTTCACGGATGAGGACCTGATGGTGGCGATTGAGAAGCATCTGAAAAGATATTGAATGTGAGAGGGGAGAAGTGAGATGGTGAGACGGAAGAGGACTAAAAATCGTCTTACATCTATCGCCTATCTTTCTATTTTCTCATATAAGGGGTGAAAAGGGGGAGATAGGTGAAAGGGGAAAATAATTTCAAATGTCAAAGATCAAATGTCAAATGAATTTTAAAGATCAAAGTTCAAATTATTCATATAAGTGGAGATAAGAGGTAATGGATAGGCGCAGAGATGATACGAAAAGCATGGGAAAAGATTATGAATAGCAGGGGATAAATATACAAAATGACGCTGGAAGCGGAACAACAAATAGCGGCAAGATTTAATGTGCAGAAGGTGCTGTGGTTTATTCTCGGCGCTGAGAATTACGGAATAAAGGTGGAATTTGTTCAGACTGTCATAGATACGGCGCCACATACTTTTATTCCGAACACGCCGCGTTTTGTGCATGGGATGATAAATCTGCGCGGCACGCTGATACCGATTATAAATCTGAAGGAATTGCTGCGCATGCCTTATGAGACGGGCGAAAATGGAATGATGGTCGTTATTGAAGAGCCAATGAAAGTGGGTTTTTTAGTGGATAAAGTTGAGGAGGTTCTGGACATTGATTTTTCCGCTCTTCAGCCGCCGCCGTCCTCGGTATCCACTCTCGGAGGGGAGTGCATTGCAGGAATACATAAACATCACGATACGATCATTACGATACTTGACATTGTAAAGATCGTGAATGTTGCGAAGGAGATGGTATCTAAATATTCTTAAAGACAGCGGGGTGAGATAAATTTAACAATAATTGCGGAATGTGGATTGCGGATTGCGGATTGAAATACTTGAGGATTTCTAAATGGGATGAAATTATAAAAACCTTTGTCTTAATTGTTCAATATGGTTTAAAAACCGCTAACTATGATAATTTATAGGTCTGTGTTTGCTAATGTTTTGAAACATTGCAACTAAAGTCTAAAAAGGAGTGAGTTAATATGAATCCCAAGCAGAGTATCAGAACGAGACTGTTCTTGTGGATAATGATAATGGTCGCCGCACTTGGTATGATCACACTCGGAATCTACAATGTGGTGATGCTAAAGTCATGGGATCTGAAGAATCAACTTTTTATGAGCATCATCTCAAATCATGCCAAAGATGTCTATAAGCAATTGAGCGATCTGAAGACTTTGCAGGCGCCGCTTGTGATGTCCCTTGATCAGACATTTCTTGATTATGCGAACATACCTGTTGATGCGCGTCCGAAATACGAACAGGCGAGAAAAGACATAAGGAAGTCCATCGCACAACTCAAGGAATCCATACAGACACAGCAGGATCAGAAACTTATGAAGACATTTGACGGCATTTTCGCCAGATATTCAAAGAAGAGCGGAAAAATCCTTGAATATCTTGACGAGGGCGCCACTGGATTGGCAGATGTTTATGAGGAAGCAGGCAAACTGTCCAGCGATATTATTGATATGGAAAAGACGATCCAGAAAGTAATTGATAACAATAAGGTGGATGAGAGTGATCTCAGGCGTGAGGTGCGGTTCGCAGTGATATATGTGATCACGATGATGATTGTGCTGATCGTAATTGCTGTGTGTCTCACACTATGGGTAACGAACTTCATAACGAAGAACATCACCATTCCCCTGAATCAATGTGTGAACTTTGCCATTGATCTGTCGGAAGGGGACTTGACGGGCGACCTTGAATTTCAAGCCAATACCATAGTGCTGCCGGAGAGCGAGATCGGGCATTTGTGCACAATACTGAACAAGATGGCGACGCGCCTGCGGGGCATGTTAGCGGAGGTGAGCGAGTCGACCTCGCGCGTAAACGATGGTTCCAATGAGATTTCAACTTTCACGCGCACGATCCTTTCCGGGACTGAAGAACAGTCACACTCCATCTCCGATGCCTCCATAAGCGTTAAAGAACTCACAGTCGCCATTGACACTATCGCCGAAAACTCCAAAGTCATGAACACAACAGTGATGGAAACCGCCGAATCCATTGACAACATGGTGGAAGCCGTATCGCGGATTGACGAATCAGTAACAGACCTGACAAGCCAGGTGTCAAACTCCATTGCGGTGATAACGCAGATGAGCGCAAATACGGCGCAGGTGAACAAGAGCGCAAAGGTTATGGCGGAGGCAGTGCAGGAGACTTCATCATCTATCCAGCAGATGCTTGCTTCAGTGGAGGAAGTGTCCATTAATTCGCAGGAGATGGATAATTCCGTTGCCGCCGCCTCAATCACGGTGAACGAGATGCTTTCATCAATTGACGAGATGGCGAAAAACATCAATTCCATGAACGATACACTGCGAGTTACAATCGGGGAGGTTGACGATCTGATCACTTCAGTCGGGGAGGTTGCCACGGATGCGAAGGAAATTTCTCATGCTTCTGAGGAGACATCGCGCACGGCGGAGTCCGGGGGCCGCCTGATCAAGGAGAGTATTGAAGGCATGAAGGGGATCAAAGGGACTGTCAGCGACACGGCGCGGAAGATACGAGAACTTGGGGAAAGTTCGGCGGAGATCGGCAAGATCGTGAATACGATTAGAGAGATTGCGGACCAGACGAATCTGCTTGCGCTGAACGCAGCGATAGAGGCGGCGCGGGCTGGGGAGGAGGGGCGCGGGTTCAATGTGGTGGCGCAGAACATCAAGAAACTCGCTGAGCGTTCCACTGAGGCAACTAAAGAGATAGAGAAATTAGTGCGCAAAATACAGCGCGAGACGGAGATGGTGGTGGTTGCGATGGATGAAGGCGTGAAGGAGGTGCAGAAGGGAACGGACCTCGCAGACCAGGCTGGGGAAGCGCTCACGGGCATCGTTACGAGCATAAACCGGACGACGAATATGATGCAGCAGGTATATGAGGCTACGACACGGCAGACTGCGATAAGCGGGAAGGTAAAGACGATGATAACCTCGCTTTCCGAGGGCGCGAATGCTGTAACGACAGTAACAAAGCAGCAGCAGGAAGGCACAATACATGTGAGGGATGCCTTTGATAAACTTCGGCAGTTTGCGCGACAGGTGCGCGCTTCAACGAGGGAACAGAAGGAGGCGGGGCAGCAGATCTCGCATGCGGTGGAGACCTTGAGCGGCATCGCCATTCAACTTGCGACCGCCATAGAGGAGCAGGAGAAGGGGAGCACACAGATGGTGGTTGCGATGGAGAACATCAACACGCGCGCACATGAGATACAGGAAGCCACGAGCCGCCAGCGCGGGGAGGGCGACCGCATACTTCAGCAGATTGAAAGGATGCGGCAATACACAAGGCAGGTCGTTGACGCAACTGAGTTGCAGTCGCAGTCAAGCCATAAGATACTGGAGAAGATGAATAACATCGGGACGATTGCCGAGGCGAATGCGCGCAACTCCAACGATGTGCAGAAGCGGTCTGAAAACCTTGTTCAGGCGATTACCATACTTGAGAAGATGATCTCACAATTCACGCTCACAAACGAGAAGGAAAGGCAGGCAAGAGGGCTTGCTCTGGCGGAAGAGGATGTT
>JBFMBQ010000483.1:0-3238 GCA_040755115.1 bacterium | reverse complement strand
ATCCGATAGTTTATACTAAAAAGTTGCTGAAAGGACACATCCTGGACGCAGGCTTTAATATCTACGATATATTGAAATCAATCACTAAAAAATAAACCCGCTCTCAATTTACCCGGTTTAATTTGCGATCAATTTGGAGTGCGACATCACGATGTCGCTTTCATTTACGGCGACATGTCGCCATTTTTTTATTGCGGATTTTCAATTGCGAATTTAAATCCGAAATCAACAATCCAATAAGCGGTGCCGTGCCGCAGCATTCCGAAATTATTCGTAACATTTAAGCCATGTGAAGCGCCGTAAGGCGCGGTCTCCGCACCGCGCCGCAGAATATACAGCATTTATTCATTCGGATTCTTTGTTGCCGCATAGCGATGATTTGAGTTTCAATGTTTCTTTTTGGAGACTAATGTTTCTCTTTGGAAACTTTTTTTAAAAATATGTTTTAATTTTTTTTTGGGTAATATGATGCAGGATATTAATAATATAGAAACATTTATACATAATAAGAGGTGAATTTACGATGGATGATTCGCGCAGTAGGCGAAGGCGGTGGTTCCTCACAATTCCATTCCTGTTTGTTTACAAGTATTGATATGATTAACGGCTTGGAGCAGACGGATAAAGCAAACACGGTAATACGGCAGCCTTGCCGATTCTTTGTGATTCCAGCAGCGTCAGGCATTACCCTCGTTATGGTGGGGGGCATCGTCCTTGCAGGCTGGCTCTTCGGTATCCCAGTTCTTAAAAGTATCCACCCCGACCTTGTAACAATGAAAGCCAACACCGCACTGTGCTTTCTGCTCGCCGGGGTTGCGTTGTGCTTCCTCATCGCCTTTCCCTTTGTCTCCCGTTCCTGTCGTTTTATCGGATATGGGGCAGCCTTCATCGTTTTCCTTATCGGCATTTTATCCTTACTGGAATATCTGACCGGTTTTGATTTCAGGATTGACCAACTCCTCTTCCAGGAAGAGACCGGTGCTGTGGGCACATCACACCCAGGTCGGATGGCGCTAAACACCGCTGTCAACTTCATCTTGATTGGTCTCGCCCTGCTCTTATTGAACACCAAGACCCATCGCGGTCTCCTGCCTGCCCAGTTCCTGATTCTTATTGAAGGACTGATCACTCTGTTCGCAATCATCGGCTACGCTTACAATGTTCCTTCCTTCTACGGCATCCTTCCAGGTTTCACACGGATGGCGTTGAATACAGCGTTCGCTTTTACTGCCGCTTTCGTGGGTATTCTATGGGCACGCCCTGACCGAGAGGTTACGGCGTTCCTGTCCAGCAAAAGTTTAGGCGGTCGCATTGTCCGCCTTCAGTTGCCCGTCGTTATCCTCGTTATATTCCTGCTGGGCTGGCTGCATCTTTGGGGCGAACGGATGGGATTCTATGACTCATCTTTCGGCGCCGCGCTGCATGCCACGACCTTCATCATAATTGCCTATATAGTGATTTATTTTAGTTCTGCAAGGCTGAACAGAGCCGATGCCGTGCGTCGGCAGGCGGAGGATGAGTTAAAAAAATATCGTGATCAACTTGAGGAATTGGTTAAAGAACGAACGGCACAATTGGAATCGGAAATTACCGAACGCAAAAGGGCGGAAGAAGAAATAATAAAACTTAACGAGGAACTGGAGCAACGGATCATCATGCGCACTGCGCAGTTGGAGTCTGCAAACAAGGAACTTGAGGCTTTTTCATATTCGGTTTCTCACGACCTGCGTGCGCCTCTGCGCAGCATTGACGGCTTCAGTGCGGCGCTTATGGAGGACTATGCAGACAGTTTAGACGAACGGGCTAAGAATTACATCACACGCATACGATCCGGCACCGTCAGGATGGCGGAACTCATTGACGACCTGCTTAAATTATCACGCGTATCGCGTGCAGAAATGCAGTATGTGGGTGTTGACCTTAGCGTTATTGTCAGATCGGTTGCCGAGGAACTGAGAAAGATGGAACCTGACAGGGATGTGGAGTTCATCATCACGGACAGCGCACGCGCTGATTGCGACCCGCACCTTATGAAAATCGTGCTTGAAAACCTGATCGAAAACGCATTTAAATTCACAAACGGCAAGCCCCATGCGAGGATAGAGTTCAGTATGTCAATGAGCAGTGATATGGAGCGCGTTTATTTCGTTCGGGACAATGGTGTGGGTTTTGATATGAGATATGTGGATAAACTTTTCGGAGTTTTCCAGCGGCTGCACACAGTTACGGAGTTCCCCGGCACTGGCATAGGCTTAGCCACGGTGAAGCGGATCATTCATCGTCATGGGGGCAGGGTATGGGCGGAAGGTGAAGTGGGGAAAGGTGCAACTTTTTATTTTACACTGGAGAGTTAGAGTTCGGGGTTGCGAGTTCCGAGTTCAAAGTTAAGAAACTCGGAACTCAGAACACGGAACTCGGAACTTAAAGTTCAACAATGAAAGGAGGAAATATGTATAACAAACACATTTTATTGGTTGAGGACAATCCTGACGATGTTGAACTTACAATCAGGGCGTTGAAGAGGAGCAACATCACTAACGAGGTAGTTTTGGCACGGGACGGCGCCGAGGCTCTGGAGATACTACTTGGCGACAGTCCCAGCGATATGCCCGCGCTCGTTCTGCTTGACCTGAAACTGCCGAAAGTGGACGGCTTGCAGGCGCTTGAAAGGATACGGGCGGACGAGCGCACGAAACTCCTCCCTGTCGTCATCCTGACTTCTTCCACCGAGGAACAGGATGTAGCGCGAGGTTACAGTCTCGGCTGCAACAGTTATATTCGCAAGCCTGTGGATTTTGATCAGTTTGTCAAGGCGGTTCAGGAACTTGGTCTATACTGGCTCGTGTTGAACGAGCCGCCGCCTGAAAGGAGGTAATGCAGAATGGCAATAACAATACGGGCATTGATAGTAGAGGATAATGAAGATGATGCCATGCTGTTGCTTCGGGAACTCAGGAAGTCGGACTTTGAGCCTGTCTTTGAGCGCGTGGAAACACCTTATGCGATGAAATCTGCGCTTACTATGGGAGGTCCCTGGGATGTGATTATTTCCGATCATACCCTTCCGCACATGAATTCTTCGGATACGCTTATGATCCTGAAGGAAACCGGATTGGACATCCCGTTCATAATTGTATCTGGAACTTTGAGCGAAGAAGTTGCGGTTGAAGCGATGAAGGCTGGCGCGCATGACTTCATATCCAAGGACAACCTTGTGAGGTTTGTGCCAGTTATAATG
>JBFMBQ010000482.1:0-6126 GCA_040755115.1 bacterium | reverse complement strand
AAAGCAGCCAGTAGTTAGGAATTGGGTAAGACGGTAGACAGAAGAAGTGAGACGGGAGAAGTGAGAAGTAAGACGGTCTTTATCATCTCACATCTTACATCTCACATCTATTCATCTACCATTTCCCGTCTCCCATCCCTCGCTACTGGCTGCTGGCTACCTAATTTTAATTTCCTGGTATTGACTTGAAAAAAAATTAGAATATTATTATCTTTTAGATTAAATCCATCGGCAATTGTTCCGGAGAAAAAGTGGAAGTCCTTATTGCTGTCTTCAAGGCGAATGTAATAAACAGGATGGTCTACAACTATGATCTCAGCAATGCGCTCGCATTGCTTTACCTCCAGCAGTATGCGCTCAAGGACGAACAGATTTCCACAAAGTGCAGCATAAGGACTGCCATTTTTGATGAAGATTCATCAGATGATTCTCTGATTGAGCAACTTCGTCCTAATCTCCCCGATGTTGTTGCATTTTCGTGCTATCTGTGGAACTACGAGCGCACGCTCGCCTTCTGTAGAAGTCTTAAAAAAATATTCCCTAAAACCTGCACCGTCCTCGGAGGCCCTGAGGCAAGCGATCCGCAACTCGTGCTCAAATATAGTCCTACCATTGATTTCTGTATAGCAGGTGAAGGGGAAGAGCCTTTCTGTCAATTGCTGCGGGTATTATTATCAGGCGAACGCAGCCTTAAGGAAATAACAGGTTTGAATTACCGCCGCGGCAATGAGATTCATACCAATCAGAGTTATTCTCTTATTAAAAACATTGAAGACATTCCTTCAGTTTACACACCCGAGAACCTCGGAAACATGAAAGGTATGATATTCTACGAGACCTCCCGCGGCTGCGTGAATCAGTGCAGGTATTGTGTCTCCAGTCTTTTTCGGAAAAGGTTTTTTTCGCTTGAGCGCATTGAGCGCGAACTGAAAACAATATTCAACTATCCGGATATTACTCACCTGGATTTCATTGATACCGCGCTTGATGAAAGCCTTGACCGATTCAAGGAACTATTACGGATTATTATAAAACACAACATCCGCCACATCAGTTCAGGCGGTTTCCTTTATTTGAACCGCATAGATGAAGAAGTTATATCTCTAATGAAACAGGCAATCTTCAGGAACATCCGATTCGGGTTTGAAAGCGCCGACCCTCACATCTTGCAATCAATGGGAAGAGAAAAAATCAAACCGCACCGCATTGAAAATATGGCGCATTTTCTCAGAGACCCATTCTTTAATATCAGCACCGCAGTAATGTACCTGATCCCAGGTGATACCTACAAGAATTTAAAAAATACCCTTAGAACAATCCTTGATTACGGTATCAGCGAATTCAGTTGCACACGCTTTATGGTATTTCCGGGAACATGGTATTACAAAAACGCCGAGGAGGAAGGTCTCATATTTGATCCTCTCCCGCCGCATTTTCTTATTGCCTCACGAACATCTACGAAGGAAGAAATTGACCGCGCCGAGCAATTCTGCATTAACCTTAAAATTCTTACGCGCTTCTTCAACGCGCCGCTTTTCCCTGTCCTGGAGCACTTCGGTATTGACCTGATTGATGTCGCCGAAAATATTCATATCATCAATCCCGACTGGTTTAATCACTACATACGCCCGCGCAGGACCGACATAGATCTGCGCCTTTCAAACAAAATTTTCATCGTGATTCTTGATTATCTTAAAAAGAAAAAACTCGCAGAGAAAGAGATTCATCTTTTTGAAGATATATTGACCTTCCGCTACTGTGAAATTGAATTATCCGGAAGTTTAACTGAGAATGAAGCAGGCTATCAGCGAATTGAAAACATTGAAGAGGAGATGAAGCCGGTTGTTCACCGTTTCATTTTCTATCCCTTCAAGCATGATATGTGCAGGATAATGAAAAAGCCAGAAAAGGCGACTAAAGAAATCCAACCAAAAAAGACACTTGTTTTTTTCTTCGTCAACCCGATTGATCGGACGATTGGGAAAATTGTGCCGAAAGACTATTATTATCTCCGAAGCCTCGCCGATAATCTCTTTAAAGGAAATTCTGTCGGCGAGGTGTATCGGCAATTGCAGCAGCAATACCCGAAACTGACGAAAAAATCATTTCTTGCGGAACTGGACGAATTGAATAAACTTGGAGTAATGTATTTTAAAAAGTGTAGCGCAGGCTTCCAGCCTGCACAGGGCGCAGGGTAAAGGGAAATGCGGAGTGCAGATGTTAATTGAGAATTGTAAATCCGCAATTCGCAATCGCCGATTCGCAATAACCACCGACCACTAAAATGGACGCTAACACCAAGAAAAGAGTATTTTTCTGCGCGCTTAAAAGCCCGGAGGGCGAAGGAGTGGTGGATTACTTCTCTTTAGCCGACACGCTTGCCTACCACTACCTTGCCGCTTATGCGCTCAAAGACGAAAAAATAATCAAAAACTATGAATTCCATATCAGGGAATCATTTTCAGAAGAACAACTGATAAAGACGGTCGCCGAGGAAAAGCCTTCACTTATCGGCTTCACCTGCTACCTGCGCAACATACAACGCAACCTGTCGGCGGCACGACGGATGAAGGAAACTCTGCCCGACTCCGTCATCATACTCGGCGGGCCGGAAGTCGTGAAATCGCAGCGGACGCTGGAGAAGAATCCCTTCGTTGATATTGTCGTGCGCGGCGAGGGCGAGGAAATCTTCCGCCAGATTCTGACCGAACTTGAATCACCCTCGCCCGCCCTCCAGAACATCAACGGCATCTCCTTCCGCCGCAACGGGCAGATAATCACGACCCCCGATGCCGCGCTCCTGCGAAATCTCGCCGACATCCCGCCCATATATAATCAATCACTTCTGCCGTCACTCTCAAACATCGTCCTCTATGAGACATCGCGCGGCTGCTACTTCCGCTGCAAATTCTGCACCTGGACAAGCCGAAAACGCCGCTTCTACCCGCTCAACCGCGTTGAAGATGACCTCAAACTGCTCCTCTCAAGCCCGAAAATCAAGCGCATCTATTTCATTGACTCCGATTTCGGAGAGGAAAAAGAACGCGCCGTCGCCATTCTGAATATGATAAAAAAATACAACCGCTATAACACCGAATTCTCAAGTTTCCTCACGCTCAGAAACATTGACGAGGAAATGCTTCAGTTGTGTGCGGAATTGAATTTCCCCGCAGAAGTGCCCTACGGACTTCAGAGCGTTAACCGCAAGGCGCTTGACGCCGTCGGGCGCCGCTGGTTCAAACTTGAAGCCCTTGAAGAAAAACTGCAACTGGTGCTTAAATACATACCGCGAAGTGTTTTCGTGATTGATGTTATATACGGATTGCCGAACGACAACCACGAAGGTTTCAAGCAGACCATCCGCTGGTGTCTTGACTGGGGCTTTTCGCGCCTCAACTTCTTCCGGCTCGGCGGCTACCCGGGCACCGAATTCGCCACAAAACCGGAACGCTACGGACTTGTATTTGATCCGGAGCCGCCATATCTTGTGCGGCACTCCAATACCTACACTGAGGAGGACATCGCACGCACGGAAACTTTCCTGACGAACCTCCAGGTGATGATGTCTTTCCTGAACCCGGAAGATTATCAGGCATTGAAAAAATGCGGCGTTGATATGATTGAGTTAGCCGAAACAGCGCACCGCTCAACACCGAACTGGAACAAATATTTCACGAAAATCAACGAATCCAACATCTCCGATATTGACAGGTCGGTGGGTGAACACATCATCCGCTATCTCCGAACACTCAATCTGCAAGAGGGGCAAATAAAAGAGGCTGAAAAAATAATAAGCGCAAAAATCCGATAATTTCCACAATTTTTATCGGCTCTTTACAAGTTTTATCAGTTTGCTTGTTATGGGGACCGCTGTATCGCTCTTTGGATTATATATTGCGTAAATCGCTGCCTTTTTATCTCTGCCGATCTCGGCGTCGCTTTGCTTGATATTAAGAAATCCCAGTGTCTCAAGGCTTACCTTCATCTTCACAAACTGGGGAATCAATGGTAACTGCCCCTCTATCTTCTGCCGCTTATAGAATTCTTTTATATCTCTTTCAAACTTGTAGATTTTATATTTCACATGCAGATATTCATTTATGATTTTTACCTTTCCCCTCGCCATTCCGCATTCACTCTCAAGAAGTTCTGTTACCACATCAATGGCTTCCTCTCTGACCTGCCTGAACGAAATCCCCATTTCAGTTGCGTCTGTGCAGTAATCTTTGAGTGTTTTTATCCTGTCCGCGATGTCAATGATATTCATTCCCCACTTCTTGTAGAGTTCAAGGTCTGATGGCTGGAGTATCCATGCCAGAATCTGGAAATTTTTTGAGAATTCCCTTGCGCGCTGGAGTTCTTCCTCGCTGAAATCAGGTGTGCTTTTAATCCTGTAGGAGACATCATCCCTGTATTCCAGACCCAATTCTTTTCTGCGCTCATGGAATTCCGAACCCGGTGAGACCATAAGGTCAACAACCAGGAATTTCCTTATGCCGCATTCAAAGACGGCATAATGACTCTCTCTAAAACTTTCAGGGGATTCGCCGGGCAGTCCGAGAATGAATTCAACGCGCGTGTCGGGGAAATGTTTTACGATAGTCGGCGCCACCTTCCTGAGATGCTCAACCGTCAGCCATTGCCTCCTTGCTATCTTCAACGGCTTGAGCGCTCCGGACTGCATTGATATGCCGAATTCCCTGATGAACCCAGCCTCGCGCATCAATCCGATATATGGTTCTATCTTCGGGAGCGAACTCCAGAAACCGTCAACCAGAACCTGCCGCTTGTTATGTTCGATCAAAAAATCCAGAATTTCCTTGAACCGTTCCGCATTGTGCGCTAGGTCAAGGTCGGCAAAAATGATGCGCTTGATCTTCGGTTTTGAAAGCATCCGATCCAGGTCGTCTTTCACCTGATCAAGAGGGAATTCGCGGTATTTATCATAAGCCGACGAACAGAAAGCGCACCTGTGAGCGCAGCCGCGGGAGGTCTGGTAGATGATTGCGCCCGAAACCGTATCCAGCAATTCATCATCGTATATCGGCGGGATTTTTTTCAGGTCAACCTGTTCAGTGAGCAAGCCTGTATAACGAACATCCCCGCCCTTTCTGAAGGCGATGCCGCGCACCGTCTCGGGGGCTCTGCCCTCTATTATGCTTGACAGATAGTCCTCAAAGGGAAGTTCGCCTTCAAACGGCACGGCAACATCAATAAACCAGTGGCGGCGCAATTCTTCCTCGGCGGAGTAGAACTGCGGACCGCCGACTACGATCTTTGTTTCCGGCAATCTCTTCTTCACGGCTTCCGCCACTTCAATTGTTTTCAGATACTCCACATCGTAACTTGAGAAACCCACAAGTTGAGGTTTTTCTTTTTCTAAGGAATTGATTATTTTTTTCGTTTTTTCCTGTCCGCGGAATGTTTTTATCTTAATGTCAAACGAGTTATTTATTGCTGGATTCTGGAGGCAGTATGCACGGATGTAATGCAGCCCCAGCGCAAGTGTGCACGGCAGTGCGTTATCGCCCGCATCGCTGAAATCGGGGGATATTTTACAGAGGATTATCTTTTGTTTTTCCGTTCCTGAAATCATTTCAATGTGTTAAGAAATCATTAAGATAATCCGCCAGTTTTTCCCCGATAACTTTATGCCCCTTCGGATTATAGTGACACCACATATCTGAACTTAATTCCCTGTGCTCAAATTCCTCTGTGAGAGATGAGACTCTGAGAGTGTCAATTCCATGCCTTGATGCAAATTCTTCAACCCACTTGTAAGACCATCTGTCCCAGGGCGGCGGCAGTTTTCCGCCTTTTTCAGGGTCTTTTTCTCTGGCGTGAACCGGAAAAAGCAGAAGCAAAAAACGGGCGTTTTTTTTGTCTGAAAATCTCTTTATACTAATCAAATTCTCTATCCATTCACTTTTTACCTGTTTGTAGGTATCTTCAGACCTCTGTAATCTGTTCATCTGTATCACGGACAACCATTGATAAAGACTTGACGCATGAAAGAGAAAATTGTTTGAATCAGAACTTAATGGTAAGGATTCAATGAGTAACTTCTCGCCATCCTGGCGAAAATATTTATTCCATAGAAAGCCATGATTGAGTTGAAATGGGGTT
>JBFMBQ010000481.1:0-8819 GCA_040755115.1 bacterium | reverse complement strand
TATGGACGTCAAGAATTTCGAGAAAACGGCTATTTTACAGATATTTTTAGATTAATTGCTTATCGGCAACATGCCCGATTCCCAAAAACGGCTTTATTTATGGGACTTTTTAACGGGACAGTAGTGAAGCACTATATTCTTTCAATCTATTTCTTCTTAAGATGTAAATTATCTTTAAATTGGGACAATTGATAAAATATTTATAATCAAAATTTGCGCTCCTTAAGAATTGTCCTTTAGTATTTCTTCCGTTCCTTAATTTTTCTACCCGCTTTTTTAATTGTCCTTCTAAATTATTCACAAATTCAGAATTATTAAAAGGAAATTCAAGAATATAAATTAGTTTGCCGTCCACAAATCCGCTTATCAACATATTCAGATCTTTTTCTCTTTTGTCTCTTTCTAACCTTTCAAAGGTATAATCCGTGAAATTCCCACCTCCATTTAGTTTTCTTAAGGGACTTGAGTTGGTATCAACATTTTTAGGCTTTGCCTCACACTTTATGGTTTTTCCGGAAATAAAAACATCTTGCTTGAAACCGTTGTATCCTATCTTCCCTTCTTTGTGAGTATATCCTGCTAAAGTAACTGTTATAAATTCTCGTATCGTTGATGAATTCTTATCATTTATATACATCGTTAATAAATCGACCAATATCCCGATGAGAGTATCTTTTGATTTTCCTATCAAATAACCACTTAACTCCTCGTGGCTTCCCGTTGAGTACAACTTTATTACATTTGCCAATTCTTGATTCACAAAGTCACCTTATAATAATATGATTTGTTACAGATAAAAACATTTTTAATCTTTTGTGTCTAACAAAGTAGAATTTTAACCTTTCATTTACATTAAGCCGACAAAATCACGACTGCGCCGCTTGTGGTGGGGACGCCGCGCCAGGATTGAGCGATGCCTGTCCGGACGCCGTCAATTTGCCGCTCGCCGGCGTTGCCACGGAGTTGGAGTGCGACTTCCATTACTTTTTGAAGTCCTGTCATCTCCAGCGTGTATCCCACGCCGAGGCATCCGCCGGAGACATTTACCGGGAATTTGCCGTCTTTATCAAAAAAACCTTTTTCCAGCATCCGTCCAGCCTTGCCTTTTTCGCACAAGCCGAGTGCCTCTAAGTGCTGCAATTCCTTATAGGAATAGGAATCGTCCAGTTCGGCAAAGTCAATTTCTTCCGCAGGTGAACGGATTTCAGCCATTCGGTATGCCTGTTTTGCGGCGAGTTGTGCATACGGCGCGCCCGCCCACTCCCTCGTCTCAAGCGATGGAGCGTCCGAACACCACCCTACCCCTTTTATCCATACTGGCTTGCCCTTTAAGGTTTTCGCCTTTTTAGCGGAGGCGAGCACAATGACTGTCGCTCCGTCGGCGTGGGGAGCGATGTCAAGGGTTGTAAGCGGGTAGAACTGCATTTCAGAATTCAGAACATTTTCTATATTGATATTTGCTCCGCAGCCAGCGAGTGGGTTTTTCAGGGCGTTGCGTTTGTTCTTCACGACCACGCGGGCGCACTGTTCGCGGGTCGTGCCGCTCTCGTGCATGTAGCGGCTCATCTCCATGCCGGCGACAAAATAAGGGTGCTGTCCGAGCGGATAGTTGTATATCGGGTCAAGCGCAAGCCGCGTAACAGAAGTTAAGTTTTTTATGTTTGACACTTTGCTGTGCGTCTCTATAACGACGGTGTCCACGAGTCCGGTGAGAATCTGCATATAGCCTGTGATGAAGGCGTGGATGCCGTCGCCTGTGATGGTCTGCACGGGTTTCAGGACAGCGCCCAGTTGGTCTGGGACATACTCGTCGGAAATGCTGATGCCCTCGTGGAAGTCCTCGGCGGCGGAGACGAAACTGCCGATGTCCTTCGGCTCAATGCCTGCGTCCGAATATGCTTTTACTGCGGCTTCGTAGATCATTTCCCTGTAAGAGACATCAGGTGACGCCGACTTGACGGCGGTGCAGCCGATGCCAACGATTGCGACTTGTGAAACATCTTTATGTTTCTTATGCACACTTTTTTTGCGATTATCCATTTCAATTCTCCTTCGATCTCCGACAATGATCAGGGTAGAGATTATCAAAGATCGGAATGTTTTGCAAGTTACTGCCAGTAAATATCGGACTTCTGCATTTTATTTCTCTTAAATTTTTACCAGTCATTCATACAAGGTGTAAAAGGGGGTAAATAAGTGAAAGGGAAAATAAGACAGCCGTGGCAGTTTCCTTGCTTTGCTCGGTTTGAAAAAGTGGTATAAATATTGAAACTTTTGGGTATAATTTTTATAATAGGACAGATAAGGAAAAAGTTACGGGGATTAAAAAACCAACTAACTCAAATATAGCGGGTTGAGATAGATCTAACGATAATTGCGGAGTGCGGATTGCGGAATGCGGAATGAAATACTTGAAGATTTTTAAGTGGGATGAAATCAACAAAAAACATACTAAAAACCTTGTCTTTTTGTTAAATGTGCTTTGAAAACCGCTATGTATGAGTAACTAATTATTTTTGTGTGCTGAGGGAAATTTTAAGTAATGGAATTTAAGAATAAACCTGCTGTTAAAATTGGATTGGGTAAGAAGATCATTATTGGCGCAGGAAGTTTCATTGTTTTTCTTGTGCTGCTTGAGATTGGTATCAGATTATTTGTATTCGGCTTTTTCAGTTTTTTGTGGTTTCATGGCGGCTACGAGCATACAAAACTGAGCGGGAAGCGAATACTCGCAGTGGGAGATTCCTATACATTCGGGGGCGATTTGAATGCCCAGAGGAAAACATATCCCGATATTCTTCAGAGGAAATTGGACGCTGCCCGGAAGGGCGATTTCTCGGTCATCAACAAAGGAAAATGCGAATCAACAACAGGGGAACTTTACAGGAACTTACCGAAGTGGCTTGACAAGTACAAGCCGGAAGTTGTTGTCATGCTTGTAGGTTCATCTAACAGGTTTCGTGCTTGGGAGAACATAGGGGCTTCACGGTCGGCTACTTTCAGGTGGTTTACGGATCTCAGGGTGGTAAAGATGGCGCGTATAGTTTGGCTGAATCTCAAAGCAAGGGATGCTGCGGGCAGTTTTGACGGTGTGCTGACAAAACTTTCGTTTTTGATACCGACGGAAACATACTATATCAGTATAGGCGATGTATACAACTTAAATCTGACGATGCGCAATGTGGCTATGGCTGCTGCGAATGACCCTGTAAAAAAACTATGGGAATACGGCAGATCACGAAAATATCAGGAAGGGATTGTTTATGGGCGATCAATGTTAGAGGATGGAAAAACTGACAATATTAAAGTGATCCTGATTCTGGCTGAACTGTATTATGAAAGCGGGGCGTATGATGATACGGATGCGCTGCTTACGGCTGCGCGGGAGGAAAATCCCAGGTCAAAAATTCTGCGGACTGCGTCTGCCTACTATTATGAAAAGATAGCCAACGGTTACCGAGGGAAATCTCAAAACGGCAAAGCGGTAAAGTATTTTCTTAAAGAAATTGAATTAGACCCGAACCGCCGATACAGTTATTACCTTATGAATAAAGTTTTTAGTTTGCAAAGTTATTATGATTCAGACCGAATTTACCGCGAACTGAGCCGCATGGCACAAGCAAACCCACTTTACAGCGAAAGCGATGTGTTTACAAAAAATCTGAAATACTACCACGAGAAACAGCGCTGGGAAGACGGGATTGAACAACGCGCCAATAATGATCTGGACCGCATTGCAGCACTGTGCAGGCAGCACAAAGCGAGGCTCATAGTGATGAATTACCCTATAGATTATCCGATGGCAAACCGTTCGCTTGAGAAATTAGCAATGAAGCACAAGTTGCCATTCGTGGACAATCTTACTGCGTTCAAAGATGTGAAGCCGAAAAAAAAATATTTTTATGACGACGACCACTGCACTGTTGAGGGACATCGGATAATGGCTGATAATGTTTATAGAAAGATTATTACCGAAAAGGAGCTATTGCCATGAGTGAACAGCACGACACTGACACAAACGATACGGAAGAACAAAAGGTTCCAACAATAAATAGTAACCGCGACCTGCTGCTGTATATGTATTTGCAGATAAAGATGAACAGAAAGTGGTGGCTCCTGCCGCTGCTTGCCGTGCTGGGGTTTTTGGGGTTGTTCGTGAGTTTGACTGGCAACGCCTCAATCCTGCCGGCGATTTATGCGCTTTTCTGACATTTTCACCCCTGAACTGGCGCTGTTAGAACCAAAAAAATTGAACCACGGATGAACACCGATAAACACAAATAAGATGAACATTGACAGGGATGAATAATTGCGCCGCAGGCGCGAACGAGAAATCCGCGTCCATCCGTGTTCATCTGTGGTTCCATAAATCTTGTCGTTTTGTGCGGGAATTCAGTATTAAAACAGCAACAATGACAGCGATTGAGCAGCCGAAACGCATACTTTTTGTCAGGACATTCAAGCAATTGCAGGGCGGCGGTCCGGTGCCGCCGCTTGGGATACTTTACCTTGCAGCGTCGGTGAGGGAGCGTTTCGGCGCTGCCTTTGACATCAAGATAATGGATCTCGGACTTATTACAATGCGTGAGGCAACCGAATCACTGAGTAAGTATGCGCCGCATTATGTTGGTTTGAGTGCATTGAGTTGCGAGGATGATGTGATGCACGATTTTGCCGGGGTTGTGAAGCGGAACAATCCTGATATTACAACTATCGTGGGAGGACCGCACGCTGCGGTTGCGGGAAAGACACTGTTAGAAGACACCAATATTGATTATGTTGCGACAGGGGAATCGGAACAGACCCTCGTTGAACTGATAGAGTCGTTGGAAGGTTCCTGCGATCTTGCCCGTGTCGCGGGAATCGCGTTCCGAAAGAACGGTCAAAAGATACAAACTACTGCAAGGCAGTTTATAGAAGACCTCGATACTATTCCGTTTCCGGCATGGGATTTAATTGATTTGAGAAGTTATTCTGATTTCCCGAGTTGGGTGGGTGTTTTGAAGGAGGATTTCAATGCGCCGATCTTCAGTTCGCGCGGGTGTCCGTATCAATGTAGTTTCTGCCACAACATTTTCGGCAAGCGGACGCGTTTCCGCTCACCGGAGAATGTCTTTGCCGAGATGCGCATGCTTTACGAGAAACAAGATGTGAGGGAATTTCATTTCTTTGACGATATTTTTAACATAAACCCCGATCGTGCAATGAAAATCTGCAATCTTATAATTGAATCGGGTTTGCAATTCTCACTGGCGTTTCCCAACGGTCTGAGGGCGGACATAATGACGAAGGAACTGCTTGCGCTGCTGAAGAAGGCAGGCACATACAAGATTCACTATGGGATTGAAACGGTGTCACCGCGTCTCCAGAAGGCAATCGGCAAAAATCTTGATATACCAAGAGCCGCCGAGACACTGCGCGCGACCGCCGACACAGGAATAATCACCGGCGCCTACTTTATGGTAGGTTTCCCCGATCAGACGCGTGAGGAGATTATGGAGACGATTGATTTTGCGGCGCGCTCGCGGCTGGATGCGGCATATTTTTTCAAAGCCATTCCATATCCCGGCAGCAATTTTTATGATGAGTTGGCAGCGCAGGGGCTTCAGAAGGCGGACGATACGGAACAGCATTTTTATGCGGCTTCTCATTCTTCAGGGGGAATTAACGCCGCTGAACTCAACATTTTTATGCTTATGGCACAGAGACGCTTTTTTCTGAACTTCAGGCGGTTTTTGCGCAGTTTGATAAGGACGCCTCGCAAGATGGTGTATCTACGCAACACTGTGGCGATGCTGGCGCTGGTATTGCAGGGGTATATATTTGAAACCATATTTAAAAAAACTTCGCGATAAAGATTTTTGAACCACAGATGAACACGGATAAACACAGATTTAATCATTTTCGCTTATGGAGACTAAAGTAAGAAGAGAAGATCCTCTCTGGGCGAAACTGCTGAGCCTCGCATTTGCTTTTGTCATACTGGCAGTGTTAGAAGTTTCAGCCCGGCTGATTCTGCCTGAAACCCTGCTGGACAGAATTACCGATGTGCTTACGCAGGATGCGGTGCTGTTCTGGCGCAACCGTCCCAATATGGACACACGGTTTGAAGGGACAAGGATCATCACAGATTCAATGGGGCTGCGGGTAGGGAAAAGGGCGGGTAATGAAGCGAATTCAAAACGGGCTGGCGTGTTGAGAATTATTTGTCTTGGGGCTTCTCCTACATTCGGATGGGGCGTGAAATATGAGGAGGCGTATTCCCAGCAGTTGGAGCGGCTGCTGCGCGGCAGAGGTATTCGGGCAGAGGTAATCAATGCCGGGATGATAGGGTATACATCGCATCAGGGAAAACTGCTGTTAGAGAGAGAAATTGCCGGATTGGAACCTGATCTGGTAACGGTCAATTATGTTGTCAACGATATAGATAAATATCGTTTTTACCGCACTAATGGGAAACCTGACATTACTTTGGGTCCGCAGAACGCGAACATTGTCTGGATGCGGAATATCATAGACCGGAGCAGATTCGTCCGATTGCTTGAGAAGGGGATACATTACATCGGGAAGGGGCGGTCGGCGTTTGAGGGGAAGTCTGTGGAGATGTTTCGTCCGGGTGAGGTGCGGGTTCCTGTTGGGCAATACCATTCAAATCTGCGTGATATTATTCAGTTTTGTTCGTCGCGTGGGATCCGCGTAGTGCTTGTAAAATTGCCTGTTAATCTTCCCGTCGCGCGAAAAGTGGACAAAAGGCAACGCGATGATGCGAGAAAACACCTGTCCCGCGGCATCCGTCTGGTTAATGCGAATGACTGCGAACGCGCGGTGATGGAACTGCGTCGTGCGGCGGCGCGGGACCCCAACGAGAGCGAGGCGTATTATTTTCTTGGTGTCTGTTACCGTCGTATGGGCGATTCAAAAAGAACCGACAGGGCATTTGCAAAGGCATTCAGGAGCGAAGCCTATCGCTGCGGCAGGGACGGGCTGATCTACAACCGCGAGATGGACCTGGTGGGGAAGGAAACGGGGACGCCGGTGGCGGACATTCCCGCCGCGTTCAGGAGGCATAAAGGGGAATACCTTTTCATAAGTCCGAAGACAGACCCGATCCATCCGAACGCAAAGGGGCACAGGATCATCGGGCGGGAGATATTCAAGGAAGTTATGAAATCCATATCCCAATCAGAAAAAGCGGACGATGGGAAGATAATTTCAAATGTCAAAGTCCAAATGTCAAATGAATTTAAAAGATCAAATGACAATTATTTATAAAAGGGGGGAAGACTAAGTGTTGGAATGACGCAAAAAACGCTGATAAAATTAATAATCATGAATAATTCAGGATACAATTTTATTATAAAAACGGCTATGAGGAGAGAGTTATGAGATGGATTTTTTCTTTCGTTTTATGTTTATTCGCACTGTTCCTGCCGTGGCGGCTGAGGCACTGGTTCATAAAGGCGCTTGCTTACTGGGCGCAGGTAATGTATTTTCTCTACGGCAGCGTGATAAAAATTCTTCTGAGAAGTCTTGGAGTTGAAGGGGGCAAGCATGAATGAAATAGTTATTCAATATTCTGGAGGGACCGATTCAACAGCCGCGGTTTTACTTGTGGCGGAGAAGTTTGACAGGGTTCATCTGGTTACTTACAAACATTCCGGCAATGCGAAAATAGAAAACAGCAAGCGCAACATTGAAAAATTGAAGGGACTGTTCGGGGAGGACAAGTTTCTTCATGTTATGATGGACACGGATAAACTCTACAGGATGGTGTCATACTCCGAGTACTTGAAGAACATCAAAGACCACGGGCTTTTTGTCTTGTCTTCGTGCGGCTTGTGTCATTTTTCTATGCATATAAGGACGCTGATCTACTGTCTTGACAACGGCATCACCGAAACCGCTGACGGGGCGAACAAGAACAGTGATCATTTCCCGATGCAGATGTCGCCTGTTATAGAGGAAGTCAAGAAGATGTATAAGCACTTCGGCATCAATTATTTCAATCCGGTTTTTGATTTAGAGTTTCCGAAGGACCTGGACTGGAAGCATAAATTCAAGTTACCTGGCAGCGAGGAGGAGCCGCCCGAAGGGATGACGACCGGGAAGATATGCGCCAGCAAAGGGATTCTTGAAGAGGACAATGTCAAAGGGACGCCGACCGATCGGAAGATGCAGCCCCGATGCTTTCAACTTACGATGCATAACCTCTTCTCGTTGAAATATTTCATTCCGCGCTACGGTTTTGAGGAATATATAGAAGAAACTACGCGCTTCTACAAACACAAGGCAGAGTATTTCACCCGTGAAATTGAACTTTATCTTGAGAACCGTGAGAGAAGCAAGTTGGCTCAGGTGATTGACTGATAGCAGGGGCGAGGTTGGCTGATACAGATATAAATTTGAGCCGTCTATTATGTTCGTATGACAATTTGCCCTGAATTTTTTGAGCGTCGTTTATTGCAACCCTCCAATCACATCCGCGTTACCCCCACATGTATAAGTAAAGAAAACCATTCCTGATCAGGCATTTTTACTGTTTTCTCCGCATAAAAGGCGAGGTAAATTTCCACGCCATCAGGGGATAAATCTTATGTGCGGTTCAACACATTGACAACCCTCAACAAATCGCTCGCCTTATGATAAAATATTTTTATAGGTCTAATCTAATGATTTTATGAAAGCATAGAATAAATCACTACTGTCCCGTTAAAAAGTCCCATAAATAAAGCCGTTTTTGGGAATCGGGCATGTTGCCGATAAGCAATTAATCTAAAAATATCTGTAAAATAGCCGTTTTCTCGAAATTCTTGACGTCC
>JBFMBQ010000480.1:0-3637 GCA_040755115.1 bacterium | reverse complement strand
CCGAATTTCATGCCGCACAGGAGAAAAATTGACACTAAAGCAGCAGCGATGCATACAATGGTCAGCATCACCGTTTTGCCAGACTGGTATTTTTCGCCAGACCATAGCCGACCGGCGAGGAGCGCAGCGAACGGCGCTATCGGCAGCATGTAATAGGTATGTTTGTGCAGAAACAGGAAAAAGATTCCATATACTGCGATTGAGATATAAAGGAGCAGATCCCCATCGTTTGCACGGCGGATGAAATAAATTAAACTGATTAAAAAGATCAGAGCGATGGGCGGCGAAATCGCCCAGACACTTTCACGGAGAAGGAAACCGAGGAGAGATACATCGGGCAGTTCCGAAAGCCGCAGTGCGCCGCCGTGCTGTGCGTCAATCAGCGCTGCGGGATTCACGATCAGGTGAAAACCGTAGAACGGGAGCAGAACGGCAGCCGCAGCGGTCAGCATGATGATGAAATATCTATTGAGAAATCTCAGGTTTCGTGCTGTCGTAATTTCCCACAGAAAAATAATCACAATAACAAGCACCGCCGGCTGTTTGCTGAAAATCGCCAGCCCGAGAAAAAGACCTGCGATTATATGATGAGCAGGTTTGCTGCTGCTTCTGCCTTTTAGATAAAAGTAGAGAAATGCAAGGATGAAACCGACGAACAATGAGTCAGCCTGCACATTGCGCCCGACGATGATGGACACCGGCATGAATGCGAGCATAGCAGCCGATGCCAGAGCGATGCGCTCGTTATAGAGTTTTACACCAATCAAAAAGACAAAATAAACTCCGAGAATACCGAAAAAAATGGGCACAAGGCGCGCCATGAATTCACTTGCGCCGAAAGTCCTGAAAACGACGAAGAGAACATAAGAGAGAAGCGGCGGCACATTGTAATCAACCTCGCCTGTGTAGGCGGTGGGGTAAAGCAGTGTCTTAACAGAGAAATTCTGCGCAATGATTGAATACCAGGCTTCGTTGAAGCCGTGGAAGCCGTCAAACGGCTCGCCAGCACGGTAGAGTCTGATTGCCGCTGCGAGGATGAGAATAAGCAGCAGTGCAGGAATTTTTGTTTTTTTAACTTCGTGATTTTTCATTTCAAATTCATGTAGCGCAGGCTTCCAGCCTGCATGAATATAAGCCAATTGCAGACAAGGATGTCTGCGCTACATAATTCAAAATTATAAAATAAAAGCCCCCGCTTGTGGCGGGGACATTTATGATTGAGCGAGCCTGTAAGCGGGATTCTGTGTTTGTGTGATCATTTATCTGGGAATGCCGTTGCCGGCATTCTCTTGCGGTCTACCCGGGGCATTACCGGTTTTAACCCGATCTGCATCCGAAATCAGAGGACGCACTCGGCGGGCAGCCTCGCAGCCCCTGCTTGACCTTGCACCGGGCGGGGTTTGCCGTGCGAGGTGTGTCGCCACACCCCCGGTGCGCTCTTACCGCACCTTTTCACCGTTGCCGCACCGCTCAACTCGGCGGTTGGCTGTGTGTTTTCTGTGACACTTTCCAAGGGGTCGCCCCCTCTGGGCGTTACCCAGCGCCCTGCCCTGTGGTGTCCCGACTTTCCTCAGACTTTTTCAAGCCTGCGACCACCCGGCCCACTCAATTCCTTACCTATATTATACAGTGCAAGGTGCAAAGTGCAAAGTGCATTACATATAGTAGCCAGCAACCAGTAGCCGGGGATTGGGTAAGATGGTAGACGGTAGAAGTAAGATGATGTTTTATCATCTTCCGTCTCCCATCTTTCGTTTCTCATCTCTCATCACTGGCTACTACCTTTTGATATTTGGACTTTGACATTCATTTGACATTTGGCATTTGATCTTTGACATTAATCAGTGTTTCCGCTTTTCCGTGCTTCCGTGATCATCAAAGAAATATTTTTTTTAACTTTTGATGCAGGTCAAAGAAATTTAATGGGTATCCACTGAAAATATAAATGTAAAAATAAATAAAACGCTTAGAAAGGCGGTGCCAACGATGAGAAGAAAGATAATCAAGATAGACGAGGAGAAGTGCACGGGGTGTGGGTTATGCGTCCCGTCGTGTGCGGAAGGCGCAATTAAGATTGTAGATGGCAAGGCGCGGCTTGTCAGCGAAAAATACTGCGACGGGCTGGGCGCCTGTCTTGGCGAATGCCCGGAGGATGCGATAACGATAGAGGAGCGCGAAGCGGATGAGTTTGATGAGGAGGCTGTGAAAGAGCATCTGAAACAGGTTCAGAAGCCGGCGGAGGCAAAATCCCAGCCCAAGCCGCATTTTCATGCTGCGGGCGGCTGCCCTTCCTCCAAGATGCTCCATTTCGCCGAGACCGTAGAAGAAACCCACAACGGCAGCGAGCCGAAGAATTCACTATTGCGCCAGTGGCCCCTGAAGATCAATCTTGTGCCGCCCAATGCACCTTATTTTCAGGATGCGTGGCTTGTGGTGGCAGCCGATTGCGCACCATTCGCATTAAGGGCATTTCAGTCGGAATTCATGGCGGGAAACAGGGCGATTACAATAGGGTGTCCGAAGATGGACGATGTTAATTATTACATTGAGAAACTGACGCAGATTTTCAAGAGTTCCAATGTGCAGGGAGTAACTGTGGTTCACATGGAAGTGCCGTGCTGTTATGGGCTGTTGAGAGCGGTGGAGACGGCGATACAAAATTCGGGGAAGGACATCCCACTGGAGGAGGCAGTCGTAAGCATCCGAGGAGAGGTGATCAGGAAGCGGCAGGTTGAGGCGGTAGCGTGAACAACAGATTATAAACACTTTGAAAGAAGCAGCCAGCAACCAGTAACCAGCAACCAGCAACCAGCAACCGGAGATGGGAGATGGTAAATGGAAGATGTTAGATGAGAGAAAAAAATCATCTCACAAAATATCAAAGTCCAAAGATCAAATGTCAAATAAATGTCAAAATCCAAAGTCCAAATAATAAATTTTAATTTTGACATTTGAACTTCATTTCACATCTTACTTCTACCGTTTCCCATCTTACCTAACTCCTGGCTGCTGGTTACTATCTACTGGCTACTTTTAATAATTTTGCGTACTTTGCGCGAGATAAAAAAACATACAATTTTATTTGGAAAACCATCCCGTAAACTCTATAATAGTTAGGAATATATAAAAAGGAGTGGTTCTGTGAGCGGATTGGTCAGTCTTGAACACGGTTTTACAACCCTGGCATTTGGCGCATATCTTTTAGGCACGGTTTTATACATTCTGTATATTGGTTTTCGCATGGAAAGCAGTGCGATGTTCGGGCGGCTTTTCCTTGGCGTCGGTGTGGTGGTGCATGCGGTGAGCGTCGTCCTGCGCGGCATCAATTCGGGTCATGCGCCGTTCAGCAATATGTTTGAGTCATTATCGTTTTTCGCCTGGGGGGTTGTAATAATTTTTCTTATTGTTGAGTGGCGATACAAAATGGCAGTGCTTGGGGGATTTGCGGCGCCGATTGCTGTCCTGATCATGGCTTATGCGTCCTTGATGAGCAAGGAGGCGGCGCCGCTTGTGCCTGCGCTTCAGAGTTACTGGCTATGGATACATGTGATAACATGCTTTATCGCCTACGCTTCTTTTGCAGTAGCGTTTTCGGCGTCGCTTATGTATTTTGCGAAGGAAGATTTAAACCACAAAT
>JBFMBQ010000479.1:0-5635 GCA_040755115.1 bacterium | reverse complement strand
AGAATTGTTAAAAATCAGTGTTGTTCATTAAAAAATAAAATAAACTGATACCACATTGTGGTAATAAATCTATACCATAGAAATTTTTTCAAGTTTTCCACTTTTCCACAATCTAAAAAACACAGATCGTTAATAATCTTTTTCATCATTTCTATGAATCAACCTCATCCTCCTTCACCCTTTTTACACTTTTTACCCATCGTGTAGGGGCGGTTCGCGAACCGCCCTTACTTCATCTGTGTATATCCGTGTTCATCTGTGGTTCATTTAATTCGCCCGAAGGGCGCCAATTTAACTCATCAAATTCTCCCGCAGCCGAAATCTCAATTTCTGGCATAACAATTGCACTCTCCAAGGCGGAAGTGCGGACATACCGCCCTTCGGCTGTTAGATTAAAACCCTGCGAAAAGGGGACAGATCATGGATAAAAAAATCAATCTGCTCGTTGTGGACGACGAAAAAGTTTTTCTTGAGTCAATAAAAAAGAGGCTTGAGTTGAGAGGTTTCAATGTCGTGGCTGTGGACTGCGGTGAGAAAGCCCTTCAGGCTGCGGATAACTGCTCCCTTGACATCGCACTGCTGGACCTCAAAATGCCGGGGATGGACGGAGAGCAGACCCTTGTTGAACTGAAGAAAAGGCATCCTGCGATAGAGGTAATCATCCTCACCGGGCACGGCTCAATCAATTCCGCGATTGAATGCACAAAGGAGGGCGCATATAAGTATCTCCAGAAACCCTGTGAGTTGGAAAAGATGATGGAAACCCTCAGCGAAGCCTACAAACTCAACATCATGCGCAGGAAGATGCTCAAGGAAAAACAGATGGAAAACATCCTGAAAACTGCGGATGCAACCGAGCCGATGGACATCCTCCGCACACTGATGAAACTTGACAATGAGTGAAAGCCTTCAGGATTATAGAAACAGATTGCTGGTTACTGGCTACTGGTTACTGGTTACTAAATATTTTAACATTTGACATTATTCAATCAAACCTCTGTTTTCACTTTCGCCTTCTTCATGGTCAGCCCCAGACCGTTAAACAATAAATATATCGCGTAACCCCACAGCAAGGTATAAAAAATATAGAACACCAGAAGCATAGTAAGCAAGCCCGCGTGCTCGCTCACTCTCTGGGCTTCAATACCGTAAAAATTATACGCAGGTTCCACGGCTTTACGGTTGATCTCTCCCACTATTTTTGACTCGGAGAGCAGCCTGTCCTTTTTAAGTTGTTTATCTGCCTTGTTGAGCACCCCCCACCATGCACGCATAACGGTCTTTTCGTCAACTCCATAACGCGCGGAAACTGCTTCACCGTTGTTCTTATACATGGAATCGGAATCACTGACCGCGCTCATCAGGATTTTTCCCAGATCGCCTTTGATTATTACCTTGCCGGTATCCTTTCCCACTTCCACCTGAGCGCCCGCCATAGTGAAAACTCTGCTGACTGCGTTCAGGTCAACCGTTCTGTCCTTCTTATCCTTCTCGTCAAACTTCACTGTGAGATTCAATTTTTTCCCTATGAACTTTTCGGCTGATTCAGAAACCTTCGGGACAAAGTATGACGAGCCTTTCGCAAGCCTGTTGAATGAGTCATCCGCGAATTGAAGACCGTTCCTGCCTTTGATTACAGGTGAGAAGATAAGCACGAGGAGACCGAAAAATATGAGTGCAAGAAAGACGCCGAACCCAAATGCCGTTCCGTTTTTAATCATTCTGTTCACCCCTTCCTTTTTAGTGAACGAAACCCTCGCCCTCTACAGCATCGCCACGCAGCGCGGGAAGATTTATAAGGAATTTCCCGATGACCCACACGGAAAACATGGCGACGACTATCCAGAATATTATGTTGCCGGCGAACTCAATGTTATTGACGACGGATTTCGGGATGTTCAGGATTTCAAGTTCCGCAAGTTTTTTGGGAAGCGTTGCAGCCCTGTTGAAAAAGCCCGCAAGGATTGACATTGCATAGAATCCCCTTATGTGGATGCCTTTGACCACCTTGGTGGTGAGCGCGCCCACCTGTATGCCGATAAGCGAGCCAATGAGCATGCCCATGGCAAGCGTGTAAAAGACATAACCGTAAATGGCATACTGCGTGATTGAGGCGAAGCCGGAGGTGAAGATTATCTGTAGTATGTCCGTGCCGACTGTAGTCATAGAGGAAACGCCGAAGATGTAGACGAACATCGGGAAGGTGATGAAGCCGCCGCCCACGCCCATGATTGCAGCGAGCACGCCGACGAGGACGCCCCCCGAAGCGATCACCACGGCGGAGATTCTCCTGCCGCCAGGCACGAAGTCCTCATCAAACGCAATCGTAGGCGGGATTTTGATCTTCTGAACATTGACGGCGAGGCTGGTCGTTCCTCTGGAGCCGCTGTGCGGGGCGCCTGCGGGGATGTTTATGTTCACAGGTCTGCTTGATCTTATATAATCTATGAGCGCATAAGAGCCGAGAAACCCGAGCAGGACGGCGTATATCAGACTGATGAAACCCTCGCTCAGCAGGGGGTCCATGTTGTAAAGCGCCTTGTTTATTGTGCCGCCGACCCATGCGCCGAGCCATGAACCGATGAAAAAGGCGACCGCGAGTTTGACCGAGACATTCCCTAATTTTTTGTGCACCGCTGTGCCCATTATGGCTTTTGCGAAGATGTGGAACAGATCGGTCCCTACGGCAAGTATGCCTTTAACGCCGGCTGCCATAAGCGCAGGCGTAATGATGAAACCCCCACCCGCCCCGATGCACCCGGTTATCAAGCCCGCGCACAGCCCGACTGCGATGGAGATGAGAAAGATGCGAGTGGAGTAGAATGACGGCGCGTAAGCATGCTTGTCGCCGAGCATGTCGCTCGCCTCAAGTATTGTAACCGCAAGTATCGGAACGATCAGCGCCAGCAGAAACAGCAGTTTCTTTCGGTTCCTGATGATATTCGTGGAAACCTCAATATCCCACATCGCGTGGGCAACCGTGGCAGCCTTGAGGAACTCGTATAAGTTTCTCCCGAATCTCATACCGCTCTCCTTTCTCTGCTCCTTTAATTCTTATTTAACCGGATGGACATAGTTGAAATCCTTCCTTTGTGAATTTTATCACATATAGGAATATGTTTGTCAAGCACCTTTAACATGATTTTTCGCTTCAGATTAAATGACTATACCACAATGTGGGATTCGTTATTTGCAATTTTAACTACGATTTTTACAAACTTTTTGCGCCAGAATTAAAAACTGAATGTTAATTCGCACTCATCTTTATTCTTATCTCAGGATATACTATACTGAATACATAAAACACATTTGGATACTGTTTTTGTGATTCAGAGATGACTGAGGCGCACCGCGCTTGAGGGGAATTGAAAGATGTCTATCGCCGAGGGAACATTTCACAAGTTGTCCGACATAGCGCACGGCTGCCTGCACAGCATCGCTGCCTTTTTTCAGAAGATCAGCCCAAGCCGCGATCAAAAGGCACAGCACGATGCGCAGATCTCAAAGTTCCAGCACTATTACCTTGAATTCCGCAAGATGTTGACGGCTAACAACGATTTCCTCGAGAACATTGCAGACCTGGAAGACAAACTGCTGGAAAAACAATACATTGACCTGGCGCAGATCAAGCGCAAGGTGCTGAAGGCGGTCGTGGATATTTACATTATGATCAACAGCATCAATATCATCTCATCTAACCGGTATAGCGGTCTGAACACAGTCTTTAATCGTATAAAAGAATCGCTCGGAGCGATGATTGACGCCCCGAAGGACGACCGCCAAAAGGGACTCGTCCTAAAAATGTCCGCTGTAACAGAAATGCAGACCGAGACGGTCGGCGGGAAAATGGCTAACCTCGCCGCGATCAGGAACAAACTGCAACTCCCCACATCCGACGGCTTCGTCGTAACGAACGAAGGCTGCGAAATCATCCTTACTGAATCCAAAGTCAGACCGCTGATTCAGGCTGGCATTCTTGAAGACATAACGGATACCGATAACATCAAAAGCATCAGCGACTCTTTGCAGGAGTGGATATTCAAGATCAAGTTCCCTACGGCGCTGGAGCAGGCGATCCTGACGGCTTATGATCATCTCGTGGAGCGGCTCGGCAGCGAGCCGCGCCTGGCGGTGCGCTCAAGCGCCCTCAGGGAAGATTCGTCACTCTCCTTCGCAGGTCAATTCACAACCGAACTCAATGTGCCGCGCGATGGACTCATCAAGGCTTACCTTAAAGTGATCGCAAGCCTCTTTTCTCCGGAAGCCATCCAGTACCGACTTATGCACGGGATCGGCTCGGACTTCACTTCTATGGCTGTGGGATTCATTGAAATGATTGACTCGGCGGCAAGCGGCGTGATGTTTTCTAACGACCCGAACAATCCTGATCCCGGGCAGGTGCTCATACACGCCGTGCATGGACTTGGAGTTACTCTTGTGGACGGCAGGACGATGCCTGAGAAATTAGTGGTGTCGCGCGGGCAGCCGCATCGTGTGCTTGCACGAACGCCCGCAGTGCAGTTTGTGATGCAGCATTGCATGCCGGATGCAGGATTTATTGAATCTGAATTAGACGAAATCCAGCGTTCAAGGCAGATTCTCACCGACGAAGAAGCCGTGCGGCTGGCGGAATGGGCGCTAAAACTTGATGAACATTTCGGCGGACCGCAGGACATAGAATGGACTGTGGACCAGAACAGACGGTTCTGCCTCCTTCAATCGCGTCCCCTGCGTATGACGGACGAATCTGCGCTCACCAGTGCCAATTTTGAAAATATGCCTGTGCTCCTGACCGGCGGCGAAACCGCATTCCGTGGAATCGGGACTGGCGCCGCCGTCCACATGAGCGAGGACGACGATCTGGATATGTTCCCCGAAGGCGGTGTGCTCGTGGCGCAGCGCTCGTCGCCGAAATTCGTGCGCATCATGCACAAAGCACGCGCGATCGTTACCGACACAGGCAGCACCACAGGGCACATGGCTTCACTCTCACGGGAATTCAGAATCCCCACGCTGCTCAGCACAAAAAACGCTACGCAGACCATTCCGAACGGTGCGCCGATTACGGTTGATGCGGCAGGCAGAAATGTTTATTCAGGCATACTGCACGAGGCGGCACAGCAACAATCACAGCAGCAAGACGCGAAAAAAAAGAAAGGTGAATCATTTAAACAGTCAACTCAAGTTGAAACCATCCTGAAAAAAATTGAGGAACTCATCACACCGCTCCACCTTACAAACCCCGAGGCGCCCGACTTCAACACAGAAGGCTGCCGCACCCTGCACGATATTTCGCGCTTCGTTCACGAAATGGCTTACAAGGAAATGTTCAGCCTCGGATTGAGCCTTGACGATTACCGCTCTTCAAGTTACCACCTCGGCGGAATCCTGCATACCGACCTTTACATAATAGACCTCGGCGAAGGCATAGAGCCGCCTGCGAAAGGCAGAAAAATCAGGATTGACAATGTCCTGTCCATACCTCTGAAAGCGTTTTTAAGCGGACTGCTGCATCCCGATCTTCTCTCATGTTACAAGCCCATTGACGCAGGCGGGTTCCTCACTCTTATGGCGCGGCACACCTTCACAAACCCCGAAACCGAAGACACATTCGGCTATCCATCCTACGCACTCA
>JBFMBQ010000478.1:0-7059 GCA_040755115.1 bacterium | reverse complement strand
CAGTCGGTGCGGAAAGTAATTAGAAAGTATTCAAAGAAGGTGGAGCCGGAAGTAGAGGATGAAGTGTAAATTGCAAAACGCAAAATGAAAAATTCAAATTTCAAAGTGGATAATGTTCAATCTTTCAATTTTCTAATCTTAAATCAGGAGCGGACGATATGCAGCGGTTGAGAAATGTGGAGGATTTAAATGCCTTTCGTGAATCTTTGAAAAAGGAGACGGACGCCTCACGGCTTACGGTGCGTGTATGTATGACAGGCTGCAAGGCTAAAGGCGCATCGGAAGTGGCGGAAGCGTTGAAAGCGGAGATAAGCAAGGCTCAGATGAACGACCGGGTAACGGTTCTGGAGACGGGCTGTCATGGTTTTTGCTCCATGTCGCCTGTTGCGGTGGTTGAGCCTGCGAACATATTTTACACGCGTCTGGTGCCTTCAGATGCCGCAGAAATAGTTGAGGAGACGCTGAAGAACGGTCGTGTGATAGAGCGGCTGTTATATGATGACCCGCAGACTGGGCAGAAAATCATAAAGAATGATGATGTTCCTTTTTACAAACATCAGCAGAAGGTAGTGCTGAGAAACTGCGGTAAGATAGACCCCGCGCGCGTAGAAGATTACATAGCGAACGGCGGGTATTCTGCGCTGACGAAGGCTCTGGTGGAGATGACGCCTGAAGAGATAGTTGATGTGGTGTTCAAGTCCGGTCTGCGGGGGCGCGGGGGCGCTGGTTTTCCGACGGGGCAGAAGTGGCGGTTTGCGCGGCAGGCGAAGGGAGACAAAAAATACATCGTGTGCAATGCCGATGAGGGCGACCCCGGTGCATTTATGGACAGGGCGGTGCTTGAGGGTGACCCGCACGCAGTGCTTGAGGGCATGCTCATTGGCGCGCACGCCATAGGCGCAGAAGCAGGATACATTTATGTGCGTGCGGAATACCCTATCGCTGTTCAGCAACTCAAGACGGCGCTCGTGCAGATGCGCGAACTGGGACTGCTCGGGGATAATATTTTAGGGACCGATTTTTCTTTTGATATAAAAATAAAGGAAGGCGCGGGCGCTTTCGTCTGCGGCGAAGAAACCGCGCTGCTCGCCTCTATTGAAGGCAAGCGCGGGATGCCGCGCGTGCGACCGCCCTTCCCGATCCAGTCGGGTCTCTGGGGCTACCCGACATGCATAAACAATGTGGAGACCCTCGCCAATATCCCTGCCATTATTCTCAACGGGCACGAATGGTATGCCGCAATGGGCACGGAGAAGAGCAAGGGGACGAAAATCTTTGCGCTTGCTGGGATGATAAACAACACCGGTCTCGTGGAAGTTCCGATGGGAATAACGCTGCGTGAGATAATCTTCAATGTTGGCGGCGGCATCCCGGGCGGCAGGCAGTTCAAGGCAGCGCTCACGGGCGGACCGTCTGGCGGGTGCATACCTGCGCAGTATCTTGACCTGCCGATAGATTACGAATCGCTCGCGCAGGTGGGCGCGATAATGGGTTCGGGCGGGCTGATCGTGATGGACGAGACCACCTGCATTGTTGACATTGCGCGATATTTTATGGCGTTCACGCAGAACGAGTCCTGCGGCAAGTGTGTCCCGTGCCGCATGGGGACGCGCCGCATGCTTGAGATGCTGACGAAATTCACCGAAGGCAAGGGGAAAGTTGAAGACCTTGAACTCCTTGAAGAACTGGCGGTTACGGTTAAAGATTCCTCGCTGTGCGGACTGGGGCAGACGGCGCCGAACCCGGTGATAACGACGCTGAAATATTTCAAAGAGGAGTATCTTGCGCATATAGTGGAACGAAAGTGCCCGTCGCTGAAATGCAAGTCGCTGCTGACTTATACAATTTATCAGGAATTGTGCAAGAAGTGCCATTTGTGTGCGGAGTCGTGCCCTGCTGATGCGATCACGGGCGAGAAAAAGAAGGAGCATTTCATAGTGCAGGAAAAGTGCATCAAATGCGGCATGTGCCATACAGTCTGTCCGTTTGATGCGATCACGATTTCGTAAAAAAATAAAGAGAAGCCACAGATGAACACGGATGAACACAGATAGGATATGGAAAAAAAAGAATTGTATGAAGAAATAACAGAGACGATAATCAGTGCTGCACTAAAGATTCATAATACTCTTGGTTGTGGTTTTTTGGAAAAGGTTTATGAAAATGCGCTCGTTCATGAAATGCGTAAAAGGGGACTTCAGGTTGAAACGCAAAAACCAATTCAGGTCGTTTATGATGATATCATAGTTGGGGATTATAAAATGGATATTATTGTTGAGGGGAAAGTAATTGTTGAGTTAAAAGCGAGTGGAGTGATTGAAGAAGTTCACAAAGCACAACTTTTAAATTACCTGAGAGCGTGTAACTTGAGATTGGGATTGATATTCAATTTTAGCAAGCCGAGATTGCAAGTCAAAAGGATGGTCTATGGTTTTTAGAATAAATCTCATCTGTGTTCATCTGTGTTTATCTGTGGCTAATTTACTCTTTGCGTTTATTTTGAGGTGAAAAAATGGCGAAAATAAATTTTGTCCTCAATGGCACCAGGGCGGAAGCGAAGGAAGGAATGACGATCCTGAAAGCGGCTCGGGCGAACGGTGTGCATATTCCGCACCTGTGCCATACAGGTTATCTTGAGCCGACTGGCGCCTGCCGTATATGCGTGGTGGAAGTGGAAGGTGCGCGGGCGCTTATGCCATCATGCACAGTTGCGGTGCAGGAAGGCATGAAAGTGATCACCAACAGCGAGCGCGTGATGCGGGCGCGGCGGCTTGTGCTTGACCTGCTACTCTCTGCGCATCCGCAGGATTGCCTCACCTGCGAAAAGGGCGGAAGATGCAAACTCCAGAAATATTGCTATGAAATGAGTATCAAGGAAACACGCTTCAAAGATTTTGAAAAGTATAACTATCTGATTTACGACGATAATTCATTCTATATCCGTGATTACAACAAGTGCATCCTGTGTGGGCGCTGCGTCCGAACCTGCGCCGAAATTCAGGGCGACCACATCATTGATTTCGCCCACCGCGGCTTCAAGACGATGATTTCAACGCCGCTGAACCGCACGATGAAGGATGCCGAATGTGTTTTTTGCGGCAACTGCGTTGCCGCTTGTCCGACAAGCGCATTGATTGAGAAAGATGCCGTCGGGCAGGGCAGGGATTGGGAGTTTGAGAAGGTTACAACCACCTGCCCATACTGCGGGTGCGGCTGCCAGTTTGATCTGAACATTAAAGACAACAAAGTGGTGATGGTAACTTCCAACGCGGATGCGCCTGTGAACGGCATTGCGCTGTGCGTGAAGGGGCGGTTCGGATACGGTTTTGTGAACAGTCCTGACCGCCTCACTACGCCGCTAATCAAGGTGAACGGAAAATTTAAGAAGGCATCGTGGAAAAAGGTGCTTGATTTAGTTGCGGAAAAATTGAAGGAAACGAAGGAAAAATATGGCGCTGATGCCATTGCCGGATTGTCGTCGGCAAAATGCACAAATGAGGAAAACTATATTTTCCAGAAATTCATGCGCGCCGTCATCGGCACGAACAATGTTGATCATTGTGCGCGCCTGTGCCACGCCTCCACAGTGGCGGCGCTTGCGCAGGCGTTCGGCAGCGGCGCAATGACCAATTCCATCGCTGACCTTGCCGAGGCGGATGTGATCCTGATAACAGGTTCCAACACAACCGAATCGCATCCTATTGTCGCCCTCGCAATCAAGCGAGCGGCGGCACGGGGAACGAAGATCATCATCGTTGAGCCGCGCCGGATTCAACTGTGCAATATTGCCGAAATCCACCTGCGCCAGCGATCAGGGACGGATGTGGCGTGGATCAATGGTTTTATGAATGTCATACTGAATGAAGGGCTGTGGAATAAGGAGTTCGTGGAAAGCAGATGTGAGAATTTTGAGGAGTTCAGAAAGACGGTTGAAAAATATACGCCTGAATATGTTGAGAAGATCACGGGTATTCCCGCCGATGATCTGCGCCGTGCCGCGCGGCTCTACGGGAGTGCTGACCGCGCCGCGATAATCTATTCTATGGGTATCACGCAGCACACAACTGGTGTTGATAATGTGTTTTCAATAGCGAACCTTGCGATGCTGACCGGCAACATCGGCAAGCCCGGCGCAGGCGTCAATCCGTTGCGCGGACAGAACAATGTTCAGGGCGCATGCGATATGGGAGCGCTGCCGAATGTGTTCCCGGGCTATCAGCGTGTTGACGACCCTGCTGTGCGGGAGAAATTTGAGAAGGCGTGGGGCGCTGCGCTGCCGCAGAAGGCGGGGCTGACCGTGGTTGAGATGATGAACGCAGCGGCGGAGGGCAAGATCAGGGCGATGTATATTATGGGCGAAAATCCGATGCTCTCCGACCCTGACATCACGCATGTGAAAGAAGGACTGGAAAAACTTGATTTTCTCGTTGTGCAGGACATTTTTCTGACGGAAACGGCGGAGTTGGCGGATGTGGTGCTGCCGGCGGTATCCTTCGCCGAGAAGGACGGCACTTTCACGAACACCGAGCGGCGGGTGCAGCGCGTGCGCAAGGCGATAGAGCCGATTGGTGCGAGTCGGCAGGACTGGCAGATAGTATGCGATCTTGCGGCACGACTTGGATATAAGATGCGCTACCGCTCGCCTGAGGTGATATTAAAGGAGATGGCGACACTGACGCCGAGTTATTGCGGGGTAGATTACAAGCGGGTGGAGAAAGGCGCAATATGCTGGCCCTGCCCTGACAGGAAGCATCCCGGCACACCGATCCTGCACACCGAGAGATTCACGCGCGGGAAGGGGAAATTTTACGCCGTAGAATACCGACCGCCGGCTGAATTTCCCGACGAGGAATATCCGCTCCTGCTGACGACCGGGCGGATGCTGTATCACTATCACACCTGCACGATGACGCGGCGGGCGCGCCAGATAGATGAGCATGTCCCTGATGCTTATGTGGAAGTTAATGGAGAGGATGCCGAACGGCTCGGCGTGGCAGACGGTGCGCTGTGCGCTGTGGCTTCACGCCGCGGCGAAGTTCAGGTGAAAGCAAAAGTATCAGACATTGTGCCGCCAGGCACCGTCTTTATGCCGTTTCATTTTGCCGAGGCAGCGGCGAATAAACTTACGATTGCAGCGCTTGACCCTGTTGCGAAGATACCGGAATATAAGGTATGCGGGGTAAGATTAACGCCGATTGTATGAACGCATTATGATCGGGGTTATTATGATTAAGGTTGGATGATTATCAAATGCGCAAATCGCAACGGGGTGTTGAGAAAGATGTGGAACCATTGATGAACACGGATAGACACAGATTTTTCCTGCGAATTTACGCGAATTCCCTCGAGTTCTTTGCTCCTTTGCACGAAATCTTTAGTTTTTCAACAGGCTGGCAAGACCCCAATCATCCCCAAGACCTTTCATGCCTGACCCCTTTATGCGGAATAGACTTTTATCATGAATCTATTTTGTAGAGAAACCAAGTAATAAATATACAGTTTTATGGCAACATCAATAATTTCTGTTCAGGACAAGAATATCTTCATCGTCGAAAACCACCATGAAGTACTTTTGGCATGGGCAAGATATCGTCGAAAATTGGATAAATCTGCAATTCTCATTACACTTGATCACCATACCGATGCCTATCCTGGATTCACTAGGCATGCGTATAGAACCCTTAAAGAAAAAAACATATTCTCTGGAGATGAGCGAGAGAATCTTAAGACGAAGCTAATCTCAGAAATACTTTTCGACAATGACGAATCTGTTCAGAATTCAATTGATAACTTGAGCCACGATGAACATATTGACGCAGCCATTAGATCAAAAATTGTCAAAGCAGCATTCATAATAAATTACGATCATCCAGGCGATTATCCAGAAAGCATTGAAGTAAGAAGATATAGAGAGTTGAATTCACCACTTAACCGAATGTATCTTGAAGATAAACCTAAATATCCTGAGAGACCATTTCATTATCCAGTTTCTGAAGATCACATGTATTTTATTGATCCTGAATGCCACTCGAGTTGTAGAAAAGATTGCCATGACGATAAATGTACACGCCCACATTATGATGAAGCCTTGGAAACAGTTTTTCTTGCGAAAAAACTTCAAATAATCTTTGAAATGGCTTGCACATCTGGTGAATTCCAATCACTTATTGATGAAAACTATATTTTGGACATAGATTTAGACTATTTTCATACAGAAAAGTCAATCATTCCTTATTGTCCATGCATGTTTTATGAATTGATACGCAAGGCTGGAATCATCACTATCGCAAAGGAAAGTGAATGTGTTGATGAACTTAAACTTGAAGGTGAGAATGTTTGCAGTGAACTGCTTTTAGAAAAGTGTTTGGAGCATATAAGAAATGCTATGGGCAAATAGGGGTCTTGCGATTTGCGGTTTTGAGTATCTCATTCTTAATAGCCTTCATCTGTCTGCGCAGTTTTTCGTTATCGCTTGTTTCAGAAACAATATGACTGACCCGTGAATAACTCGTCCCTCCAATTATTTCCCCTGCCTGATTCAGAGTAAGCCCATTAAGCGAACCGCCCCTGCAAGATTTGACTTTTACCTAAATTGAGCGATTTTTTGATAAAGAGTCATACGCGTCTTGTAGGGCGGCATCTCCGTATGCCGCCGTTCGGCGCGGTGCGGAGACCGCGCCCTACAGCGATCACCCATTAGATGAAACAATATCATAGACAGAATCGCTCAATTTAGGTTTCAGTGAAGCCATATTTCTTATCTTTTCTCTTCGTGCCCTTGGTGGTTCCATCGTTTTTTATGCAGCCGTAAAATTAATTCTACCATACACAGTAATGCAAGCCAAAACCGCAAATCGCGACAGTCCGTTGAAAAACAAAGATTTCACCGCAGAGAGCGCAGAGGACGAAGAGAAATTCGCAGGGAAAAATCTGTGTCAATCTGTGTTAATCTATGGTTCCATGCCTTTTTCAACAACCTTGCAAGACCTAATCCCGAAATTCTGAGCGCGATGTTAAAAATTTGCAGGATTTGCTATAATTATACAAAAATGGAACATT
>JBFMBQ010000477.1:0-6857 GCA_040755115.1 bacterium | reverse complement strand
CTCTCCGCAATATTGATGCTCCCTTGACAATAGATGTTGTTATTGTAGGAAGGCCAGCGCAATTATACTCGGATGCGATTAGAATTCTTGAAAATGTTGCCGAAGGGCGGATCGCTGCTCGCGCGGTTCTTGCTGAAGCGATAAGGATTTTGATAATTATCAGGGAAGAAAAAGATGCCAGAATGAAATCTCTGCTTGCAGGTATTCAACATGGAAAAGACGCATTACCTTTATCTTCCGAGGCAATCATAAAACTTCTTGAACAACACCTATCTTGCAGAAATTCGAGCCGTTTGCCAGTTCTTATTGTAGCCGCCGCTTATTCCGCAGCCTCCAATAAGATAGGAGAAAGTCCTTTGCCTCTGAAAGCACATAATGCAGCCGATGAGCAGACTGGTGCAATGGGTGACGTCGAGATCTGCTTGGTTAACGACAATCATGTGGTTACTGTATATGAAATGAAAGATAAGAGAGTTACAAAAGAAGATATTGACCGTGCGCTACAAAAAATTGTTTCGAAAGAAGAGAAGATAGATAACTATATTTTCATAACAACAGATACGATTGATAATGATGCTCGTGAATATGCTTCAACCCTTTATGAGATCACAAACGGGACCGAGATTGCCATTTTGGATTGTATCGGTTTTGTTCGGCATTTTCTCCATTTATTCCACAGGATAAGGATAGAATTCTTGGACAGTTACCAAACCCTGTTGCTCTCCGAACCCGATAGTGCGGTAAAACAGCCATTAAAAGAAGCTCTTTTATCGTTGCGTCATGCTGCGGAATCTGATGAATGAATATTAAACATACGTTGCACGGGAAAGAACATTTGCTGTCATTTTATTGTGTGGGTTCGAATCCGTTTTTTTCTGTGACCGAACCCACACAAAGCGGTTGAAAAATTGAGACTGAAAATCCAATTGTCAAAAAAGAGGCTTCATTGCTCATGTTTTTGCCAACAGACAAATCGCCTGAAGAAGAAAATTGCCTTCCATTCATCGAGATAGATACCTTTAAGTAAATGCGAGAGCATAGAGCCGTGCCCAATTAGAATAACAATAAAAATTAAAAAACGATCCAGTTAATCCTGTTTTGATTTGAAAAAGCGATGGAAGAATACGATGTTGTAGTGATCGGCGGCGGCCCCGGCGGTGCGGTATGTGCGCGGGAACTGGCAGCGGGCGGGCATAAGGTTTTGCTGATTGAGCGCGATCAGCCAGGCCGCTACAAGCCCTGCGCTGGCGGCATCTCGCCGAGAACCGCGCTCATTACACCGATGAGGAGGGATGTGATTGAGCGGGAGATAACCGATGCGCTGCTGGTGTCGCCGCGTATGCGCAGATGCGAGTTGACACTTGGCAATACACCCGGCTGGGTCGTTTACAGGGATAAATACGATGATTACCTTCGTGAACTTACCGCTGGTGCAGGTGCGGAGATTGTTTTCCAAACGAAAGCGGAGCGGATAGAAACCGGTTCGGGAGGGGCGGGCGTGATTGCGGAAACGCCCGAAGGCAAGATACATTACAAAGCACGCTGCGTTGTCGGCGCCTTCGGACTCACTCACGGGAAACAACTGATGCGCCAACTCGGCATCACGCCGCCGAATCCGACAGTCTGCGTCTGCATTGAAATGAAGATTGCCGAAGAGCAAATTGACGATAAGATCGGCGATTGCATTGAAGCCTACTTTGACACCAGCATCGTCCACGACGGCTACGCCTGGATATACCCGCGGTGCGCAGGCGCATCCGCCGGCATAGCCACACGCAATCCTTCAGAGGTCAAACGGCTAAAACAAAGCCTGATGGATTTTATAAACCAACATCCCATCGCATCAGAAAAATTAAGCGGCTGGCAGCCATACTTTGGAACATTAAAAAATTCAACTTTCGGTCACCTGATCCCGGCTGAACCCGCAGCGCGCACCGCCGGCGAGCGCTTTCTTCTCGTGGGTGATGCCGCCGGCGCCGCCGACCCGCTCACCGGCGAGGGGATATACCACGCACAGGCTACCGCAAAAATCGCCGCAGAATTTCTTTCCGAACAACTGAAACATGACAAACTCGCTGCATCCGATCTCAGCGCATACGAAAAATTGTGGAAGGAAAAAATTTACCGACATGGCACAAGATACTCCGGGATAATCTGCGGAATTTATCATCGCTTCCCGTATCAGGATGACCTTTCCGAGATTCTTCTTGAATTTGCAGGGCAGGATGAGGCGGTAAGGCGCGCAATTCTGTGCGTCTTTACCGGGATTGGTTCTGCGAAGGAGACTTTCCGCAGCGTTATGACAATCGGCAACTTATTGAGGGCGTCGCGGCGGCTTGGATGGAAAACTATTCCGTTGATACGAGCAATAATATCATCATTAAGTGCTTATCCATGATTAGCGATATTTTGTGGCAAGAAGCAAATGCCGGTTAGTTCAGAATTTAACACCGAACCTGCTTGTGAGATGGCGCTGTGAATTAAAGCGACATCGTGATGTCGCACTCCAAAGAAGGATAGTGATACCGCGTTTATTTCAATATAATAAAGATGTGACAGTTCACTATACAAATAATTGTTAAAAACTATAATTATTAAAAGACTGAAAATGTTATGTTTTATAAAAAGTTAATTTACTTTATTCTCATATCCTTTGTGCTCATCTTCTGCGCGAGTTGCTCTACAAAGAGCGGGAAGGTATCTGATAAATCTTCCGGCGGTGAGACTCTCCAGGGAACCATTCCCGGCAGTGCTGCGCCGCTCTTTTCACTTGAAGATATTAAAGGCGAAAAAGTAAATCTACAGGACTTCCGCGGCAGCAAAGTGGTACTGCTCAATTTCTGGGCGACCTGGTGCGCCTCCTGCCGCAAGGAAATGCCCGAACTTGAAAGACTTTATAAAAAATACAAAAAGCAGGGATTCATCATACTCGGCATCAATGTTGAAGAATCGCCGCGCACAGTTAATGCGTTTCTAAAAAAACAAAAAATCACATACCCCGTCCTGCTGGATTCCGATGGTAAGGTGTCCGGTCCTGCCTTCTATCATATCTATGGTGTCCCTGACAACATCGTCATTGATAAAAAGGGCATCGTAATTTACCATAAACCTTACCCGCCGAGAAACGCTGATAAGTTCTTTGACGAAATCCTGAAGGAGTAACCGAACCAATGCGAAGATTAGTTTACCTGCTGATTGTCGTGATTTTCGCGGCGCCTTTTTTCTTGCAGCCATATCTTAGATACAAAGATTCAAAGAAGGTGCAATACACAGAACTCCCGCGGAACGGCAAGCCCACCTTTCTTGAATTTTACTCGCGCTCCTGCGAAGTATGCCGCATGATGAAGCCTGGCATTCATAAGTTGCGCGGCGAATTCAGAGTGAAGGTGAATTTCCTTTTGCTTGATGTTGACGCTCCGTCAAGCGAGAAACTCGCCTCAAGGTTTGACATCTACTCCCTGCCGTCAATTCACCTGTTCAGCCCGGACGGCACCCCCCTGCGCTCGTTTGAAGGACTGGTCGGCATCAGAACCTTGAGAATGGAACTTGAGATTCTGTCTCGCAGCGCAAATGAAAAGTAGCGCAGGCTTCCAGCCTGCGTTAAAAAACAGGCAGCCAATCATGCAGGCAAGGATGCCTGCGCTACTGCCTGATGGGAGTTTTGATGGACATCACAAAGATAGACGCATACTCACCGGCTGAAATGGAAGAGCGGATAGAAGCGGTCGGCGCGGTGAAAGCGAAACTTGATTTTCTGTCAATGTTCTCGCTGGCGATCCTTGCAGGCGCATTTATCTCCTTTGGCGCGGTCTTTTTCACCTTTGTCGCTCACGACTCGTCGCTCGGGTTTGTGCCCTCGCAACTTTTAGGCGGGCTATGCTTTTCGCTCGGCTTGATTCTCGTCATCGTCGCCGGCGCAGAACTCTTCACGGGCAATAACCTCATCGTAATGTCCTTTGTCAGCCGCAAGATAACCTTATGGCAATTGTTGAGAAACTGGACAATCGTCTATCTGGGTAACTTTGCTGGTGCGCTTACTATGGTGATGTGGATATATCTGTCAATGCACTGGACTGCGCATCAGAATCTTGTTGGCGCGAAGGCGCTGGCGATTGCAAGCGCAAAAGTGAGTCTGCCCTTCGTTGTCGCTTTCACGCGCGGCATACTGTGCAATGCGCTCGTATGCCTGGCGGTCTGGCTCTGCGCCAGCGGCAGGAGCGTAACCGACAAGATTCTTTCCGTCATCTTCCCCATCACCGCCTTCGTCGCACTCGGATTTGAACACTGCATCGCTAATATGTATTTCATACCGATGGGATTGATACTCAAAGGTGAACCCAGCATACTTGAGGCTGCCGGCATTGCAAGAAGCAGCGCAGATGCTCTGTCAAACCTTACAGTTGCAGGGTTTCTGTATAATAATCTTCTCCCTGTAACGCTCGGTAACATCATTGGCGGCAGCGTGATGGTCGGACTCATTTACTGGTCTGTTTATCACAGAGTCAGAAGCAAATAATAAAAAGCGCAAACATTTAACCCACGAATTACACGAATTAAATACAAGGTGAAAATATGAAGAAGAAAAAACCGCAGGTGGCGGTCGTAAGATCATCTGATCCTCGCGATGTGCGGGCATGCGTGGAGCAGGTGCCGTTCAAGGCAAAGCGGCGCGACCGTGTGGTCGTAAAAATCAACCTGTGCAGTCCGCTTGAGTTGACAGGCGTAACAAATACGCGGGCGGAGACTGTGGATGAAGTCGTGCGTATTCTCCGCGAGCAGGGAATAAAGCCCGTAATCGCCGAGGGATGCGGCTTTCCGAACGACACCAGGATGGCTTTTTTGTTCAACAGAATATATCCGATCGCGAAAAGATACGGTCTGGAGTTGGTTGACCTTAACAGAGATGAGGGCGTTGAGATCGGTGTAAAAAAGCCGCTCGTACTTGAAAAAATCCGCATCGCCCGCACCGTGGTGGAGGCGGATTACATCATAAGTGTGTGCAAACTGAAGACGCATTTCTATACGAAGGTTACCTTGAGCCTTAAAAATATGATGGGTGCGCTGCCGTGGGTGAACAAACACAGAATGCACCACGACTTCAATCACCGCCTTGATGGGGCAAGTTTCATGAAGGCAGCGCGTGAGATGTTCACGCTTGAGTCTGACCGTGAATACACCTCAAAAGCGGTGGCGGACTTGTGCAGCGTGATAACACCGCATTACGCCGTTATAGACGGCGCCACTGCGATGGAGGGCAGCGGTCCAACTTACGGGCGACCGAAAAAGGCGAATCTCATCATCAGCGGCAACGACCCGCTCGCCGCCGATGCGGTTGCCACTTATTTGATGGGGTTTGACCCCGCAGATGTCCTCTTGCTTCGGATGGCGCACGGAAAGGGCATCGGCGAGATGAACCTGAAAAAAATTAAAATCCACTGCGATGACAATATTGAAGACCTGCGTCTCTCTTTCACAGATGCGAGGGTTGATGACCGGATAATGAGTTGGCTTTCGCACATCGGAAGCGTGCCGTTTAATCGCATAAGCCACAGAATTTTTAAAATTTGAACCACAGATTAACACAGATTAACACAGATAAACCTCTGATGCTTTTCAAAATCTATTGCCTGATCAAAAAAGAGTTTCTGGAAGAAATAAGTTACCGACTGGACTTCCTGCTGCGGATATTCTCAATATTTGCATTCATGCTCATTTTCTTTTACATCGCAAAAGTTTTCCGCGGCGCACCAACACTTCACCTTGAACGCTACGGCGGCGATTACTTCTCCTTCGTCCTCATAGGACTCGCCTTCGTCGGCTACATGCAGACCGGGCTGTCCACCTTCTCCGACGGCATCCGCACCGAGCAGACTCTTGGCACGCTTGAAGCAATACTCGCAACACGAACACCCATCACCATCGTCCTCCTCGCGCGCCTTCTATGGAATTTCATCTACGATACCTTTCACCTCGCCGTTTATTTCACGGCGGGCGTCCTCATGCTTAATGCGCACTACACCGCTTCAAGTTTATATCTCATCCCGCTCATACTTTTTCTATCACTCATCGCTCACTCCAGCCTCGGCATGATCTCAGCCGGCTTCATACTCGTCCTTAAGCGCGGCGACCCGATAAATACTCTCTTCGGAATGGCGGCGCAGTTGCTCGGCGGTGTGTTTTTCCCGATAACGGTGCTGCCCGATGTGCTTCAGAAAGTATCGGCTTTTCTGCCGATAACCTATTCACTGCGCCTGATGCGTGAAGTGTGCATTCGCGGCGCTGGCTTCAGCGAGATCGCCACCGACCTCCGTATCCTGTTCCTTCTTTCAGCCGCCCTTTTCCCTTTAAGTATTTATTTTTTTAATGCTGCATTGCGGCGAACACGCATTGATGGCTCGCTGACGCACTATTGAGCGTTAGATGTAAGATGGGAGATAAGGGAAATACCTTATGTGAAATCTTTTTATTTTTATGATTTCAGGGTCAAGGTTACATTAGATTAACATTCTGCCTGTCAGCACTAAATAATATTCCCCAATTGCGATCAGTGCGATCGCGAAAGATTTTTTTATGAACACCATCCACCTGCCCGACTTCGGCAGCGCAGCCAGCGCGCCCGCAGAAGTGCCTATAATGATGAGCAAAAAACCCAGACCGAGCGCAAAGAAGAAAAGCAGGGAAATCCCGAAAAAAACCTTTTGCTTTGTGGCAACGAAGGCGAGTATCACGCCAAGAACCGGCGCGGTGCATGGCGTTGCCACAAGTCCCGCGATCAGTCCGATCACGAGCGCGCCTAAATATGTCCCGCTCATCTTGCTCGGCTCGTATCGCTGGAGAAATGCAGGCGTGGAAATCTG
>JBFMBQ010000476.1:0-4830 GCA_040755115.1 bacterium | reverse complement strand
CTGTGTCGCAACCGCAGGGAACATGCGCATACCGCCGCGGGATGTGAACAGTGCCATGCCTTCCTCGCCAAGCGTGATCAACACCGATTCCACGCCCAGTTCTTTTCTAATAGTGCTGCCTGCGAGTTCAAGCGATTTCTTATCTACTATTTCAATTCCTGACATTTTTGAGGCTTCAGAACGGTTAGGGGTAACTATCGTTGCGCCCTTGAAAAGCGAAGCGTTATCAGGTTTCATATCCGCTGCCATTATCTTGCCATGCTCCTTCGCCATCGTTATGAGCCTGCTCATAAAACCGGGCGTTACAACGCCCTTGTTGTAATCGGAGACTGCGATGCCATCCGCCGAACTTATTATCTTTCTGATTGTGTTGAGTGCACGGCTGGCAATTCTGTCAGAGATGGGCGATGTGATCTCGTGATCAGCGCGCATCACCTGTTGACCATGCGCAACAATGCGCACCTTGCAGGTCGTGGGCCGCTCAGCGTCAACGACAAGCGACCCGGGCTGAATGCCTGCCTCGCGAAGAATCCCACGAAGAATTTTTCCATTGCTGTCGTTGCCGACAACACCGACAAGAGTCGCCCGCGCCCCCATTGAAAGGATATTGGAGACAGTATTCGCTGCCCCGCCGGGATTAAAGGTGCGCTTCTCAATCTCCACCACAGGCACAGGCGCCTCGGGCGATATGCGTGTCGCCCTCCCCCACACATACTCATCAAGCATCACATCCCCAACCACAAGAATATGAAGCCGTCTGAAACTTGCCAGCATCCTTTTGTAAACATCAAGCCTTCGCTCCGACTTTTTCATATAATCATTCCATTTCGTAATCTATAATCTCTGCGTCCTCTGCGCTGCTTTGCATTCTTTGCGTGAGACAATCCAGCATTATTATTCACCACCAACAACTTTCTGAAGCGCCGTAATCTGGCTCGGCGTGCCGAGCGCAATGAGAATATCAAACGCTTCAAGGCGGGTCTCCGGCGACGGGTTCATAATAAAACCCCCATCCCTTTTCTTCACAGCGAGTATAATCGCGCCGGAAAGTTTGCGTATATTGGATTCCATAAGAGACTTTTCCTTTATTGCGGAAGATTCCTTCACAATCATCTCATCAATACGCAGTTGAAGTCCGCCCGGACGCATAATAGTGTCCAAAAATTCGGTCACGGATGGGTTTATTACCGCTGTGGCAATACGCCTACCGCCAAGTTCATACGGGCATATCACCATGTTTGCGCCCGCCCGTAGAAATTTGTTCTGGTTTGAAGTATCCGCCACCCGAGCCACAATCCGTATTTCGGGATTCAAACCACGCGCCGTCATCGTTATGAAAAGATTGTCCGCATCTTCCGCAACCGCAGCAACCAAAACCCCCGCACGCTCCACCCCAGCATGCAGCAACATCTCGTCATCTGTGGCATCGCCATCTATAAATATCGCATTCTTATCATCACCGGACATCTCATCACTGTATGCTTTGCAGATCACAACAAACGGCAAACCGCGCTCTACGAACTCCGACGCCACATACTGTCCGATTTTTCCATAACCGCATATAATCGTATGCCCCTTCATCTGTTCTAATGTTTTTTCCATTCTCCTTCTCCGTATGTTTGCTATTATGTTACCGCCTACCATATATTCTATCAGAATCCGTGTGCTGTATACGATAATTATCATGCCGGTGGCAAGAAAAGCAATCGTGAATACTCTACCCGCTGCATGCATACCGTAATCTGAATAGCCCACCGTCGTGAGCGTTATCATCGTAAGAAAAAGCGCATCAACGGGATTCTTTTTCTCTATTACTGAAAAACCAATAGTGCCTACTATTATCAATCCCACTATAAGAACTATCGGTAAAATCCAACTCGCCCTTCTTCGCATTATCACTCCATTTGCGTTCTTTAATTTTCTTTGCGTTCTTTGCGTGAAATTATTACAATTTTTGGATTCATTTTGAACTGTAAATCACAGACGCCCCATCTTCCAGATCGGTAAAATAAACCTTTAATTCCTTACCGGTCTTTTCCCAATATTCCCTCTTAATTTCCGTTGTATATTTCTCTGAACTCTCCCGCTCCACAAGAGCAATCGCACACCCGCCAAAACCAGCGCCCGTCATCCTGACACCTATCACTCCATCCTTGCCACGCGATCTTTCATGCAAGATATCAAGTTCACGACAACTCACTCTGTATTTATCGCGGAGGCTTTCGTGCGAGGCAAAAACCAGTTCTCCGAATTCCTCAAGTTTACCATCTTTAAGAAACGAAACGCCCCGCAAAACACGCTCGTTCTCACGCACCACATGCTCACACACATCGCGCAACTCCCGTTCCCAATCAACAGAAACTGGTAAAAATTCCTCAACCGACACATCACGCAACGCACGCACTTCGGGCATCTTCTCGCGCAGCAGCAAAACCCCTTGGTCGCATGCTTCTCTTCGGGCATTATACTCCGAATCAACAAGCCCGCGCGAAATACCCGTGTCAAGTATCAAAAGATTATACTTATCAAGATTTATTGGAACATGTTCATATTCAAATCCGCGGCAATCAAGAAAAAGCGCATGCTCCCTCTTTGACAACCTTGATGCAAACTGATCCATTATCCCGCACTTCACACCTGCAAACCGATGCTCAGCCTCCTGACAGAGCCTTGCCATCGTCTCGCCTGCGATCTCAAGACCAGAAATCTTTTCAACTAACATACCAGTTGCTACCTCAAGCGCCGCCGACGAACTCAACCCGGCGCCAACCGGCACATTTCCCTCCACCACAGCATCAAAGCCCATCAGCGGCTTGCCTGTATGTTCTGCAATAACCCGCACCACGCCCTCAACATAGCAACTCCACGCCCGTTGTCCCGCTACAAAATCCAAATCTAAATCTATTTCCGCCCTTTCCTTAAAATTCAATGAGTACAATCTGATCTTTCTGTCATCCCGTGCCCTGCCCGCCATCAGTATGTCATAAGAGATCGCACACGGAAGCACGAAACCATCGTTATAATCCGTGTGCTCACCAATCAGATTCACCCGCCCAGGCGCACGCACCGTTACCGTCGCCCCTGTCCCGAATTCCCCCCGAAAGGTTTCATTTATCAGTTTCAGTCTATCTTTCATCCTCTATCTCTTCTACTGAATGTGGAGCACAGTTTTTCAATTCCACTGCCTTCTCCTCAGGATTGGAATCGTTGACATAAGTCCCTGCCCCCGACTCGCACCCGGCAAGATACTTCAACTTGTCCGCACTCCGCATCGGCGGATAAAACTCTATATGAAAATGAAAATCCACCTCACCGCCGTCTGTCGGCGCCTGATGCAGCACCATCATATAGGGAAAAGATATGTTGAATAAATTATCATATTTTACCAATACCCCTTTCAAAATATGCGAAAGTTCATCTTTCTCGTTGTCCGTGAACTCAATAAGAGATGAATGGTGCTGCCTGGCAAAAATGTGAACCTCGTAAGGATACCTTGCATAAAAAGGCACAACCGCGGCAAATGCCTCCGTCTGAAGTATCACCCGCCGCCCATCCATCATCTCTTCCTCAACCACATCGCAGAAAAGACACCGCCCCGTCCGCTCACGATGAACCTGGTCAGATTCAATCTCTGTTTGTATCCGCGGCGGCACGAATGGAAAAGCATAGATTTGACCATGCGGATGATGAAGCGTAACTCCAACAACCTCCCCCTTGTTCTCAAAAATAAATACATACTTCACAAACGGATACGAACCGAGTTCACGATACCTGTCCGTCCATAACTCAATTACCTTGCGGATGTGCGACGGTGGATAATCCGTCAAACTCCCCTCATGTCCAGGCGTATAAAGCACGACCTCGCATATACCCTGCGCAGGCGCAACGGTATATAGTTCAGTCCCTTTTTCATCTGAAACCTCTGCATTGCGCCTGAAAGCAGGAAACTTATTCTCAAAAACAACCATTTGATAGTCGGAAGCGGGTACTTCCGTAGGGAATGCCCCCGTCTCTGTCGGGCAAAGCGGACAAAAATCCGGCGGCGGTTTGTATGTCCTGTCCTGCCTGTGCGTGGCTGTTACCACCCACTCCCTCAACACCGGATTCCATCGCATCTCAGACATTATCTCTCTCAACTAAATAATTGCGGATTGCAGAATTATTTCCAATTCCCGCTTCTGCACTCCGCATTTCATACTCCGCACTATTTTTTCCTGATAGTAATAACTTTTTTACCCATACTTTTTAAATCAAAATCAAGAAATATCAGGCACGAATCACTTGTAACATATTTGCGAATTTTATCCGCGCCGCGCACAATATAATCACCAGTGTTCAATCTCGCCATTTTCGCAACAGCCTTTAAACCATACAGGTCTCTTGTCAGTCCATTCGTAATAACCACTCGGTTGCTGACTGATGTCCAATCATTCGGATGCAGCGTCGTCATCTTTACCTTCCCAAATGAAATGGCATTCGGGGCATTCTGATAATGTATCCCTTTTATCTCACCTTTCTCAACTTCAATCAATCTGTATCGCGGCTTATGAAAAGATTTCATCTCTCTCCCTGTGGTAATAAATCGCACTCCGCCCGCCCCCTTAACTTCGCTGTCCTCAGAAATGTGAGCGGAAAACATGTAATTCACACCGTATCTGTTCAGTACCCCAAGGAACCACCTGCGGCTTGCCGCATCAAAAACACCAAGCCTGTTACCACCTTCATCTATCCATTCCGCTTTGAAAACAGGATGATGGGTGAAAAGCACCACATCCCTCTCCGCAGGACCTGATTTCACAAGATCATCACGAAGCCATTTCCTGACTCTAT
>JBFMBQ010000475.1:0-11344 GCA_040755115.1 bacterium | reverse complement strand
AGAAGAAGACAGTCCTGTCCGCTGGAGCGCAGCCGATGCGCTCGGCTCTATCGGAAAAGAAAGTGAAGATGTTATTAATCTTTTAATAAATATTCTGAAAGATAAAGAAGAAGACAGTTATGTCCGCTGGAGCGCAGCCGCGGCGGTGTGGAATCTTACGGCGTGAAAAATACAGAATTAAAAATTGTAACATTTTAGCCATATGAAGCGCTGTAGGGCGCGATTTCCACATCGCGCCGAACGGCGGGATACGGATATCCCGCCCTACTTCGCTAAAATGTTACTAAAAATTAAGGTCTAAATTGAACGATTTTTAACGATGAATAATTTTGGAGTGCGGTGATTCATCACCGCTTTGTCTATTACGGGAATTAATTCCCGTCTTTGAAAGCGACAATGAATTGTCGCACTCCAAATTGATCACCCATTTACACAGATTTCCGCGTAAATCTGCGTCAAAAATTCTCTTATTTTACAGGCTTGAATTCATCCGTGCCGTGCACGCGGGCGTAGTCCTCCCTGATGCCGAGGCAGTTCCAGGACAGACGGCAGCCGTCGCATGATGGCAACTTCGGTCCGCCTTCAAACGGTGAATCTTCACCGCGGAATTTATTTCCGGGCGCAACGATCATCAAATCAAGTTCGCGAATCGTTCGGTAATATTTCATCATATCGTCAGGCATAACGCAAGGTGGAATATGGGATGTGTAAATTGCCGCTCCCGCTTCATCCGCAGCAACAAACGCTTTCCGCGCATGTTCAACTACATCGGTAAAGCGCGGCAGATATGAAGAAAAATCCTCTTCTTCGCTCTCTTCCATTCCAAACAGAGACAAAATCCACAATGAATACTCACGAACACCGATGCTGCTGAAATACCGCACAATATCGCTCAATCGCTCCATCGTCAGGGTCGTAACAAGTATATCAATCTGAACCTTGCTCCCCGAATCAAGAGCATTTTTAATCCCAACTTCAGTGCGCTCAAAAGAACCCGGTGCCCTCGCCATGAAATCATGTTCCTGCGGATTTGCGCCCCATATCGGCACAGTGAAGATCGTTGCGCCCGCCTCTACGCACCTGTTCGTAAACTCGGGATAGCACAGCAGGATGCCGTTGGTTTTCAGATCAATTTCCTCATAGCCGATTTCTTTTGCGTAGCGTATGACGGCGACGATGTCGCGGCGCAGCGTCGGCTCGCCGCCGCCGAGATAAAGAAAGGTTGCGCCCTGAGAGCGACCCCAATCAAGTTCGCGCTTTATATCGCGCGTGGTAAAGGCGGTCTCGCGCACTTGTGGTGGGACGAAACAGAAACGGCAGCGGCAGTTGCATTTGAACCAGAGGGCGATTTCTATTGTTTTCATCTCATAAAAATTAGACAGGATTAACAGAAAATTGGTAACATTTTAGCGAAGTGAAGTTGTCTTTATTAGAACATATTTTTGCATAGTTGTAGGGCGGGATATCCGTATCCCGCCGTTCGGCGCGATGTGGAAATCGCGCCCTACAGCGCTTCATATGGCTAAAATGTTACGAAAATTGATTTTTCCACAAATTACACGAATCCACACGAATTGCCAGAGATTCAGTATAATCTGAATGATTTGATAATTTCAACAATGCCTTCGGCTGACCGTATCATTCTGCCGCCGAACATCGCCTTGAGCGCGCCCTTCAACGCTTTGTATTTATTTTCAGTATAAGGATACCACCACAGGTCTTCTCTGATCAGGGGCGTGTTTATCGTTACATTTTTTATGTTCGTTAATTCATGCAACCCATGGACTGAATGTGTCCTGCCTATCCCGCTCTCTTTGACGCCGCCCCACGGACACTGGGAAAAACCATAAGTGAAGAGACAATTATTCACAATCACTGTGCCAGCCCGCAGCCGTCGGCTGATGCCTTCCGCCTTTTTTATATTCGCTGTCCAGATGCTCGCATTCAATCCGTATCGGGTGTCGTTGGCAAGTTCAACCGCCTCATCAATGTCATCAAACACCATAATCGGGAGCGTTGGTCCGAAGGTTTCTTCCATCATGCAATCCATTGTATGGTTCGCATCTGCGATGACTGTCGGCTCAAAGAAAAAGCCCGGCAAATCTGTGATTCTTTTCCCGCCTGTGAGAATGCGCGCGCCTTTTGAGACTGCGTCGTTGATGTGGGCTTCAACGACCCCGATGCGTTCTTCGCTTATGAGGGGACCCATATCTGTGTCCGGGTCAATTCCGTCGCCGAGTCGCAACTTTTTTGTCTTCTCCACTACAGCCGATGTAAAATCCTCAACGACCCGCCTGTCCACATACACGCGCTCAACTGAGGCGCAAACCTGCCCGGCATTAATAAATGCACCCCACACCGCGGCACTTGACGCTCTCTCTACATCCGCATCGCTGAAGACTATGAATGGGTCTTTGCCGCCTAACTCAAGCGTTATCGGCGTCAGCGTATCCGCCGCCTTCTTCATTAGATGTTTACCCACCGCTATGCTTCCGGTGAAGATCACATGGTCAAACCCCGCATCCATCATCACATCGCCTATCTCCGAGCCTGAACCCTGCACAACATTCACGACTCCTTCGGGCATGCCGCCTTCTTCAAACAACTTCCTGATTTGCTCACCGACAAGTGCCGTAAGCACCGATGGCTTAAACACTACTGCATTGCCTCCAACAAGCGCCATCAATATCTGCGTCACAGGAATGGAAAACGGAAAATTCCACGGCGAAATTATGCCCGCCACTCCGCGCGGCTCAAAGAGATTGTAACTCCTTACTCTCGCAATACGGAAAATCGGATTGTTCACCCTCTCGCTGCGCAATGCCTCTGCGGCATCGTTTGCGCAGAAGCGGAACATATCAAGAACGGGATAAATTTCAGAATTAATCGCCTCCACAAGCGGCTTGCCGTTATCCAGCGTGATAACCTTTGCAACCTCGTCTATATTGGAAATTAAACAATCCTTTACTTTATTCAGATGCTGAAGCCTTTTGTTCAAACTCAGCCCGCCCCACAAAATCTGCGCATCACGCGCCGAATCAACAATGTTCTTTACGCTGTCAACAGGTGAAGGTTCTATCTCTGCATTTACTTCCAGCGTTGCTGGATTAATGGATTTTATTGTCATTAGTGCTATCCTGTTTTAATGAAAAAAATTTTTGAATAACGAATAAGGAGTTTTGAATCATGAAGTTTTTTTCAAACATCTGAATCTCTCTTTCCTTCAACATTCTTCAGTTCCTTGTTCAATATTCTATATTCAATTAAATTAACTCTTATGGGTTCTTGACCTACAGTTATGAATTAATATTTCGCCTCATCAAGTTTCACCTTGCCGCCGAAGGCGGTGTAAATCCATACCGTGTAGACGATAACAACCGGCATCCCCAGGAGCGTAATAACAAGCATCGCTTTAAGCGTCAGCGGCGAAGACGACGCATTCATGATATTAAGACTTAACTGCGGATTATCAAGTGATGGGACAAGGTTTGGGAAAAGGGCGGAGCCTGAAAGTGAAATCAGCCCGATGATTGAAAAAATTGACGAATAGAAAGCCTTCATGGCTTCGCCCTTCATGTTGAAAACGCCAAGCATAACGATCGCCGCAAGGGTCAGCGCGGGGATTATCCATAGTATCGGCAACGAATTATAGTTGACGATAAGTTGCGGTTGAGCAACAAGTGTTACTGCGCCCGCGATCAAAAACAGGACAAGATAAAAAACCCACATCTTCTGCGCCCAGCCCCTCGCCCTGTCCGCAAGACCACCCTCCGTTTTAAGGACAAGATAAAGCGCCCCATGCGTTGCAACCATCGCAAAGCCGGTGAAACCGATCAGCAGCGAGTAAGGATTCAGTAGATCAGCAAAAGTTCCAGTGTAATTTCCTGCGTCGTCAAGCGGCAATCCGCGTAAGAGATTGCCCAGCGCAACACCGAAAAAAACAGACGGGATAACGCTTCCGAAGGCAAAGGCGCCATCCCACCAACTGCGCCACCATTTTGAAGGATGCTCGCTTCTGAACACTATGGCTGTCGCACGAAAGATAAGAGCAAAAATCACAAGCATGAACGCAAGATAAAAACCACTGAAGACAGTGGCATATACAGGAGGAAAAGATGCGAAAAGACACCCGCCGATGGCAAGCAGCCACACCTCGTTGCCGTCCCAGACGGGTCCAATGGCATTCAACACTAAGCGCCTTTCACTGTCCTTTCTTGCAAACAGATGCCAGAAACCGACACCGAGATCAAAACCATCCAGAATGGCGTAACCAGCGATGAAAAACCCGACCATAATGAACCAGGCAACTTGCAGCCCGCTCACGACATCACCTCTTTCACAGCGGAGTCACCCTCTGTCGCCATCCACATCCTGATTTCCCGAAAAATAAGAAAAATCCACGCAAAAAACAGCAGCCCGTAGATCATCGTGAACATAATGATGGAAAATAACACCTGCCCCGCAGACACCGACGACGAAACCGCATCAGCCGTTCTCATCACCTTATAAACAACCCATGGCTGCCGCCCCACCTCCGCTGAAATCCAGCCGAGTTCGTTCGCTATAAACGGCAGTGGAATGGATAAAACTGCAAGGCTCAGGAAAAACCTGTTTCCATATAACTTCCTGCGCCATAATAAAAAAATGCCAAGCGCAGTGAAACCAATGAAATACATCCCGAGCATCACCATAAGATGAAAAGGATAGAAAGTAAGAAAAAGCGGGGGCCATTCGTCTTTAGGGAAATCCTTCAAGCCCTTAACCTCGGCATCAAGGCTGCCGAAGGCAAGCAGACTGAGCGCGCCGGGGATTCTTATCGCTGCACGCACTGTTTCATCTTTACTGCTTGGGATCCCAAAAACAAGAGCAGGTGCGCGCCTCTGGGTTTCAAATAATCCTTCTACTGCTGCGAGTTTCTCAGGTTGCGTTAGAGCAACCTGCACGGCGTGATAATGCCCAAGCGGAAGTTGCAGCATTGAAAAGACGAAACCTGTGATCAGAGCGACGCGGACAGATTCTCGCCCAAAGTCGGTGTTTCGCCCCTTTAAAATAAACCACGCGCCGATGCCGAGCATAAAAAACGCGCCTGTAACCAACGCACCGTCAACGGTATGCAGCAAACGGGGAATAGTGGACGGGTTAAAGATCGCAGCACGCAAATCCGTCAACTCAACGCGCCCGCTCACAACACGATACCCCGCCGGCGTCTGCATCCACGAGTTTGCCGCTATGATCCAGAAAGCCGAGAGCGTTGAACCGAAAGCGACCATGAGGGAAGCAAACCAGCGCACCCTCACAGAGAGACGCTCCCCGCCCAGAATGAGCACGCCTAAAAAACTTGATTCAAGAAAAAATGCCAGTATGACCTCGGCAGCAAGCGGCGCACCAAAGATATCACCGACAAACCTTGAATAGCCAGCCCAGTTTGTGCCGAACTGGAACTCCATCGTGATGCCGGTCGCAACACCGACAGCAAAACTTAATCCGAAAATCTTGATCCAGAACGCCGCCAAACGGCGATACAGATCAGCGCCTGTGTCCTTATACCGCGTCATTATCCACACGATCAGCCACGAAAGCCCGATCGTTACAGGGGGGAAAATATAATGAAATCCGATAGTAAGAGCGAACTGGAGTCTGGAGAGAAAAACAGCATCCATTGTGTTTATGCGTCGGGGTTAAGACTGCATGTTGGTTCAGAGTTCAACCCTGAACCAACAATATTAACCGACAATGTTAATCTGGAGACTGTACCTTAATTTAAAACTATAGGAATTTTCTCCACTTTTTTCACTTTTCCACAATTTAAAAAACACAGGTTGTTAATATCTTTTTTATCATTTGACATTTAGACTTTGAAATTTGAAATTATTTTGCCATTTCCCCTTTCTCCCATTTTCCCCTTTTCTCCCCTTGTGTAGGGGCGACCAGCAGGTCACCCCTACATCTGTGTCAATCCGTGTAAATCCGCGTCTGCGCGAAGCGCACTAATTTAAAGATAACAATGCGTTATTAATCAATCAGATGGAAATGTTCCCTCGTCGCACCGCAGCGCGGACACCGCTCCGGCGGCTCATCCCCGATGTGAAGATAACCGCACACATCACACCGCCACTTCAACTGCTTGCCTTCCAGTTGCTTCAGCGCTTGAAGTATTCCTCTGTCGGTCGCGGTTGCACTGCTGGAATCGTAGTTCTGGGTTCGTAGTTCGGGATTCGAGAAAAAGAAAATTATTTATATCCCGATCCCCAATCTACGAACTACGAGTCCCAATTCTAGCCGCGCAACCGCAACCACACAACTTTACGCCTTTTTATGCCTGCGCAACCTCAATCGGCAGATTGAATATCGGCGCCCTTGCCGCCAGTTCGCGATCAAGCATGAACAATCCGCCCTTGTCATCATCTATCAGTTTCAGTTTCTCAACCACCTCGCTGGCTGTTTTCTCTTCCTCCACCTGCTCCGTAACAAACCATTGAAGAAATGCAACGGTAGCGTGGTCGTTCTCTTTGATGGCAAGTGTTACGATGTTGTTGATCCGACCGCTGACTTTCTGCTCGTGCTTGTATGCGTTCTCAAAAGCCGCCAAAGGCGATGCCCACTCTTTCGGCGGCGCATCTACGGCGCGAAGAACTATCCTGCCCGCACGCCCGCCCACAAAATAATAAATCTTCATCGCATGCATCAACTCTTCCTTCGCCTGCGAGCGCATCCAGTGCGCAAAACCATTCAGGCTGATCGCCTCAAAATACGCCGCCATTGAAAGATAAAGATATGCTGAATAAAACTCAAAGTTGAGTTGCTCGTTCAGGGCGTCCCCAATTTTTTTACCGAGCATTGGAATCACGCCTTCCATAACCCGTGCAGATTGCAATACTCACGGGCTGTAACTTTTTCCACAACCGTATCAAATTGACCCTCTGGCGCATCGCCGGGCTTCAGAAACTGCCGGCATGTCTTATCGTCCTCTATCACCTGAACCCACTCAATATAATGCTTCTCTTCCATCGGATGCGGCACACTGCCGACCTTTACCTTGATGCCGCCGTCGGCTTTTTCCACCACAGGGACATGCTTCTCTTTTGAAGCATCCACAGTGTTCTCAACGAAAAGTTTCATCGGCTGACCGCAGCAGACCAATTCGCCCTTCCCTCCGTGGAGCACTTCTACGATGTTGCCGCATAACTCACACTTGTATATCTCCAATCTCTCTGCCATAACTTACACGCTCCTTTCTTTTTTATATTGCTTTATGATGACCCATTGATACTCCCAGATACCATCCCTGTTCCCGTTCACCAATTCTCACCCAGCAACTCAAAATACGCCTTCGGATGATCACAGGCAGGACACTTCTCAGGCGCACTCTTGCCGTTGTGCAGGTAACCGCAGTTGCGGCACCGCCACACAACAGGTTCGGCTTTCGCGAACACCGGTCCCCCTTCTATGTTTGCTAAAAGACCGTTGTAGCGTTTCTCGTGCTGCTTCTCGGCGACTGCGATGGATTCAAACACTTTTGCAATATCATTGAAACCTTCCTCGCGCGCCGCTTTCGCAAAGGTCGGATACATATCCGTCCACTCGTAATTCTCCCCAGCCGCCGACGCCTTGAGATTCTCCGGCGTCGTCCCTATCACCCCAGCCGGAAATTTCGCCTGAATCTCAACTTCTCCCCCTCTGAGCAACTTGAAAAGCCGCTTCGCATGCTCCTTCTCCTGATTGGCAGTCTCCTCAAATATATCCGCTATCTGAACTAGACCTTCCTTCCGCGCCGCACTGGCGAAGTATGTGTAACGATTTCTCGCTTGTGATTCGCCGGCAAAAGCCGTGAGAATATTCCGCTCGGTTCTTGAACCTTTTAATTCCATTTCGTTCGCTCCTTTCATAGATTAACTTTTTTCTTTCTGCATTTAGGACATATCCCGATGAATTCAAGGCAATGTCCGATAATCTCGTAGTCTGTCAGTGTTCGGATTTTATCTTCTATTCTTACGATCGGTTTGATCGGCACATCAACGATCTCACCGCACTTTAAGCAACGCAAATGATAATGATTTCTCGTGGTGCTGTCAAACCGCTTCTGCATTCCCCCCTTCTCTAATTTTTGAATCACACCGCTGTCGCTTAAAATTTTCAGGTTTCTGTAAACTGTGCCGAGGCTAATGCGAGGCATGCGTTTTCTTACCATTTCATAGACCTGATCAGCAGCGGGATGCGACTTGACCTTATCGAGTTCCTCAATAATGACTCTCCGCTGGCTTGTAGTTCTTAATTTTTTATTTTTCGGCATTTTAGCATACATTTACAAAAATGTTATTAATAATAGTAATCATTATCAATTTGTTTGTCAAGTGGTTTCAAAAAAAATTATACTAAAATTGATTAGGGGCACGGCATGCCGTGCCCCTACATCTGTGTAAATCCGTGTTTATCTGTGGTTCTAATTTAATGCTATAGGAATTTTCTCCAGTTTTTCACATTTCCACAATTTAAAAAACACAGATTGTTAATATCTTTTTTATCATTTGACATTTAGACTTTGAAATTTGAAATTATTTTGCCATTTCCCCTTTCACCCATTTTTACCCTTTTCTCCCTTTGTGTAGGGGCGCACGGCCGTGCGCCCCTACAAAATACGTGTAATCCGCGTCAATCCGCGTCAAAAATTCTGCGCGAAGCGCATTAATTTAAGTCTCAATTATGATTGTTACGGGACCATCGTTTACTGCTGTGATTTTCATCCTCGCCCCGAACTCACCGGATGATAATTCCACTTCTCTATGTGCGAGACTGATGAAATATTCATACAGCCTCTTGGCTTCATCGGGCTTCGCCGCCTGCATGAAATCAGGACGGTTGCCCCGCTCACAATTCGCAAGCAGCGTAAATTGCGAAATCACAAGAATCGCCCCGCCAATATCCTTCACAGAGAGATTCATCTTGCCCTGTTCATCTTCAAATATACGCAACTGGACAACCTTGCGAACGAGATATTCAACCGATTTTTCAGTGTCCCCTTCCGCCACGCCAAGAAACACCACCAGTCCCCTGCCGATGCGGCTAACCTCGCGCCCTTCTATCTCTACATACGCCTCATTAACCCTTTGCACTACGACCTTCATTTTTCTAACACCATTGAAAATTGTAAATTTGAAATTTGAAAATGTAAAATGTAAGAAGGGAAATGGATCAAAAAACGCTTGCCCGGCTTGAATTCAACAAGATCGTTGAACGGCTTGCAGCGCGCTGCCGAACGGCTGCCGGTGCGGAATCTGCATCTTCAACCGATATTGCCACACATCCCGAAGAGGTGCGGGCACGACTTGCGAAAACCACAGAGATGCGCCGCTTCATTGAGGAAAAAAGACCCGACTGGGACGCCGGCGGTGTTGGTGATGTGCGCCCGTGCCTGAAAAAACTCCGCGAGGGGCGCATCCTTGAACCCGCAGAACTCAACTCCTTATGCAGCCTCCTTGAATTCGCTGAAAGGGTGAACGCAAAAAGTGTCTCGCCCTCTGATTATCCCACAATCGCTGCCATAAGGTTGCTTTTTTGTAGAAATGCGGCACTTGCAAAGGAAATCGCCGCCGCAATTGATGACAAAGGCAACCTGCGTGATGACGCTTCCACTGAACTGGCAGGCATCCGCGGAGAAATTCGGCATCTTGAAGCGACCATACCCGAAAAACTGAACCGCTGGATGGAATCGGGCGCGCCTGACGATATACTTCAGGAGCGCATCGTTACCATTCGCAGCGGACGCTTCGTGGTGCCAATACGATCAGAGTTTCTTCACCGCTACACCTGGGTCCTTCAGGATCGCTCCGCCTCAGGCGCGACATCGTTCGTTGAGCCGCTGTTTATGCTGCCGGACAACAACCATCTCTGCCGCCTGCGCCTTCAGGAAAAAGAAGAAATCTACCGCATCCTGCGCGCATTTACTGAAGAATTTCTTGCGCACGCCGATGAACTTGAAATTTCCATCAATGCGCTCGCACGGCTGGACCACCTCACAGCGGCAGCGGAATTAAGTGCCGAAATGAACGCGGTTGAGCCGCTGATCAATGACGACGGCTTCATAAATCTCACAGCGGCGCGGCATCCGCTTTTAGGCGGGCGCGCCGTGCCGATTGATGTGCGCCTCGGCGGCGATACGCGCGCACTTGTGATAACAGGTCCGAACGCAGGCGGCAAAACGGTGAGCATGAAAACCATTGGGCTGCTCCAGTGTATGGCGCAGGCAGGACTTCACATACCGGCTGCACACGGAACCTCGCTGCCGGTCTTTCAGCACATCATCGCCATCATCGGCGATGAACAAAGTATTGAAAACAGCCTCAGTTCTTTTTCATCACACCTTACCGAAATCAAAGAAATGCTTGAATTTGCACAAGACGGGACACTCGTGCTGATTGATGAGGTCTGCTCCGGCACAGACCCCGAAGAAGGCAGCGCGCTTGCATGTGGCGTGTTGAAGTATCTGATTGACAGCGGCGCATTAACAACCGCCACCTCGCACCAGAGCAGACTGAAGGCATTCGCTATGGTAACGCCGGGCGCGGCGAACGCTTCAATGTCGTTTGATGAGCAAACCTGCACTCCCTCGTTCCGCCTTGAGATCGGCGCGCCCGGCAGAAGTTATGCGCTTGAGATCGCTGGCAGGATCGGCATACCGGCGCCGCTGCTGCAATCGGCGCATGAATTTCTCGGCGCGGGGAAGCAACTGACTGAAAAACTTATCGCCGAACTTGAAACAATAAAGGGGATACTTGAAGCGGAAAAGGGGGCGCTTGAGAGGCAAAGGGTTGAGATTCGGAAAGAGAAGGATGCGGCGCGGAAAAAACTTGAAGAGGCGGCGGCGATGCGGGAGAAAGTCGTCCTGAAGGCATGCAATGAGGCAGACAAACTACTGACGGAAACGAAGCAGCGGTGCGAGGAAATATTGATTCGTGCGCGCGAGTCGTGGAAATTACCGGATGCGGCGGCGGTCAAGGGAGCGATAAAGACCCAACAGAAAAAACTGGAAGAGCACGAAAAGGACGCGCGAAAACCATCGCCGCCGCTGAAGGCAGAAGAACTTGTGCCGAACATGTGGCTGACGATAAGAGACACAGGCGAGCGCGGGCAACTGGTTTCCGCACCTGATAAAAAAGGCAGGATCAAATTGATAGTTGATGGATTGCATATTACGACAAGCATTGATAATGTAGAAAAATTAGAGCAAGCGCCGCCGCCGCGGGCTGCGAGAAAGCCTGATCATACGCGGTTCATTCAGCAGGCGATGTTGGAAAGCAAGGACGAAATAGACCTTCATGGATTGCGCGTGCGTGAAGCGCTGAAGGTG
>JBFMBQ010000474.1:0-7622 GCA_040755115.1 bacterium | reverse complement strand
CTGCAAGGATTCGGTTCAGTTCTTTTATGTTGCTTATGTGGTCCTCTTCTGTCCTGTCCATCAGATAGCCGACGATCGCCGCTTTTCGGGAATCCGGGGCGGTGCCCTTCAATTCTACCGCCTCAGCGAGGGTGCAGAGACATGCTTCATAGCCATCCAGCCAGTCGTCGTTAAGGGATTTATTTGGCACATACAGGACTGGCTTCTTCACTTCGGGTTCCATCTGTCGTGCCAGTGCATCGTACTGGATACCGGTGACTTCCGTCAGATGAAAGGCGGAGATGATAATAGCCTGACACGCGTCAAGAGAGGCTGTTGTGCGAAGTCTCCTTTTCATATCTTCATCTCTTACGATTGGCACAGTGCAAATGTTCGCGCTGGAATCCACCACCCGGTGGCAGCCGGACTCGTCCAGCAGTGTTGACATCAGATCGTGATTGCCGTAAACATACCTTGCCTTTGCTATCGCGCAGGAAGGGGCATCCATGAATAAAAACACATCGGGAAGTGCGTTCACAGCAACATATATGCCGATGGAGAAAGGAAGATTCAAAGGTAGGCTATAATCGTCAATCATAGAATTGTTGCAGGCGCTACATCATTCATGGCGGAGTCAGGGATTTATATATGTGTCCCCTGATGGATTGCTTGCAAGATATTTTGCATATTTTCTGTAAAATGGCAGCCGGCAGTAAGTGACGAGGCGTTCCAGGGTGCGCAACGCCCCCTGAAGTCCCATTTCAAATGTGGAAAATGAAAACTGGCATGTGCCGTTTCGGGTAAGGCGTTTGTCGAAAAAAAATTTCGTAAACACGGCATTCGTGGAATCGTCCCGAAGCAGAGTGTGAAGCGATTTTATGGAATTGAATTTCCTTATTCGGAGAGTCTCCGGATGCTTTAAGATATTCTGTAGTTCATAAAAATTCACTTCATGTGAGGCTTCCGAGGTATCGTAATACATAATATCGATCCCGAATCCCATTTCTTCTACAGAACGCAAAAGCGGGATAATGGTGAAGATTTCCGGTTTTACAAGCAGTTCCATTTGCGATGTGTCCACGACAAATCCAAGTCTATACTTTTTTGCTTCCTTCAATAATTTATTCCACGCTGGCTGCTGAGCCCGTAAGTGTCGTTCCCAGGAATTGACGAATTCTTCTTCTCTTCCAAGAGCGGCGGCGATGGTTCGCATCCACTCAAAAGTCCCGGCGATACCATGCGGTGCGCCGGGTCGTATCGCCTTTATGGGCAGTTTTTCCAGAGCGCTGTATATCGGCTCGTGAACACTCACAGGCAGAAACACCTGCACCGCCGCGGCAGCATAGTTTTTCAATCTTTCGGGTGCCACGGTTGGAAAAAAACATTCGTTCAATTCCATACCCGCATCCGCCAGCATATCAATCATTTCGCGGCAATCCCGTCGGTCTGTGAATCCAGCAAGATTGTATGTATAGGATTTCTGCTGCAAGGGCGCTGGATTTTTCTGAATTATTTGAACCAGCACTTTCGCAAGCAGATGGAGAGCATCCTTTGTCGTCATGTCCGTCGTTATGACCGGAATACAGGTCAGTTCCCGAAATCGATCGGTGGCTGCCTCCACATCATCTCCAATCAGCATCGGCACGCAACTCGTAACAATATTCAAAAGTTCAATATTTTTATCGGCTGCAACGATATCCAGCACCTTCTCCAGTTTTTTTCCGCCGCCCATGATGACATCTATTTCCCTGAGAATCGTTACTTTATAATTCAAAGAATGTGGCGACACCACCGCACTGCCCCAGAATGTGTTGTAAAAATCCGCGAATTTTATGAAAGAAGGTGGCCGAACATACGCACACTCAAAATCCGTGTGCTGGATAACACAACATTTCCCCGACATGGCGTAACCGTCGTCAAAGATAATATCGCCCTCTATGTCTTCCTCAAAGAAGAACTGCCGCCATCGGCTGGAAAGCCTCCATGCGCCGAAATCGGTAAGTTTTATACGAGCGATTTCCGCCCCGTCCGAATCTGTGGTTGTTTTCTGCATTAGTTTTTCATCAGGGATAAAAATCCGCTCCATATCTTCTATTCGGACATCCTTAAGATTTTTTTGAAGTTCCTCCAGAAAATCCTTGCTTCGGGAACTTAATCGTTCTTCTTCAAGGTTGATGTTCAATTGTTTCGTCTTAAAATGACAGTGGGATTCATTGAAAGGCATTATCCATAAAGTGAGGGGAGGGGCTGCGCTAATATTAATAGTAACGCGGAATTCCCTGCCGTGTTTCTCAACGGAAGCGACGCGCGCTATTGCGGAGTGCAGACCCGATTCACCAAGCCCAAAAATATTTTCAAAATCCTTCAGACAGTCTTTTTGAGCGTGTTGAGGAAGCCAGTTTTGTTCTGTTTGCTGAGACATTGGGATTCTTTATTGATGATCTATCATTCAGTTCCGATCATATATTTAATCGTATGAAAACATCGGACCCAACAAAGAAATCTTGAGGAGTATTGCATGTACTCCTGCTTTGTAACATAAATTTTTGAGCATTTGTAGGGGCGCGATTTATCGCGCCCTTTCAGGGGTTGAAAAATCAAACCCCTACAAGTTATTCACAACTATTTGTGATCGCATATGTCAATCATTTATGTTACAAAACACTCCGAGCTCATTTTCCCTAACATGGAACGAATGCGGTTCTGATAAATTGATGAAACTGATCCGGCGTCATAGGGGTCGGAATGCCTTTTGCGCTGTCGGCTGATGACATGATCTTATCGGCAAGATTTTGCATCAGGCCGGCGGGTTTCGATTCCGGTGCGTATTCAATCACGGTCATATATTCCACTTCGGATTCCATGATCAGGGAATCCCGCAGAATAACTGCGAGGATGTTTGTGTTGAGAATTTCAGCAAAGCGTTCAAGCGGTTCCAACGAAGCGTTGTTGTCGCGCAGGTTCACGATCAGTCCGCCAAGGCGAACACCGTTGCCGGCAAAGGTGCATGCGGCGTGCGCTATGTTATTCGCGGCGTATAGGGACATGACTTCCTCGGATATCACGATAAAGATACGGCTGTTGAAGCCTTTGCGAAGCGGTCCCGCGAACCCGCCGCACACAATATCTCCGAGAACATCAAACAGCACAACATCGTATGAATTTTTATCAAAGACTCCATATTCCTCAAACAGTTTCAGCATAAGGCTGATACCGCGCCCGCCGCATCCTGAGCCAGGCTCCGGCCCCCCCGCTTCCACGCAGTCAATTCCATGTTGCGTACGATGGATTAGGTGTTTTTTTGAAGTTTATCTTCGCTGAGAAGATACTGCTCTATCACGGTGGGAATTCTTTTACCCCTTGTCAACCGCCATGTGGAATCGGATTTGGGATCGCACCCGATGTGGAGCACACGAAGCCCTTCCTGAGAATAGGCAAAACTCAAATTCGCGGCGATCATGGATTTTCCCACACCGCCCTTTCCGAAAATAACAATGCTTTTCATGCCTGACTTTAAAACTTTCCGTTCACTTTGAACACAGCAATACAATAATTCTCACAGCAAACTACATTCTGAATTTAATTATAACAAAACTTAGGCATATTTAAAAATCAAAAAAATATGAGTGTTTGAGGTTAGATATTGACAGACTTTTGAGACAGGCACATATTTTTCAGTAACAACAGCCCCACCTGAAAAACCGTAGAGCATATAGATGAACGAATGCACAGGAACAAAAATATTAAGAGAAACAAATCAGATTTATTCAATTTTGATTTCAGTGCAAAAAGTCTTTTTAAACTGCTTGAACGACTTAAACTGTTTAAACTTTTACTATAATACTTCACTGCTGTCCAATCAAAAAATCCAAATATGTAGGGCGCGATTTCCACATCGCGCCGTAAAACGGCGGGGTGCGGAGACCCCGCCCTACAGCACCTATAACAAAAAAGCCTTATATTAAGCCAATTTTTAAAAGACAATTGATTGGACAGCAATGATAATACTTATACATTTTTCGGCTTTGCACCTTGCACCATGCACTTTTTGCACCAGAATCAATTTTCAAGACCTTGATCTTGTATTAATTTTGTGATGATCTTGACCGAAGTAAAGAGTTGATACTGTAGTGGGTATAGTGTTCTATTGAAGAATGAAAGGCAGCATAAATCCCACCACTCTGACAAAAATTTCTTAACATTAATTAGTCGGTGGGATTAATATCCCGGCTCAAGCGTAAAGTATGCGATAAGACGGGCTTTCCCGCCGAGCATTAAATTACCTCTGCCGAGATATAAGGTCGGATTAACCTTGCGCACTTCATCCCTCAATTTCCTGAAAGGCAGGATATTTTTCTCCGTGTCGTAATCAAAAGCGAGGCAGTCTTTGCCGTCAAACTCGGATGGTTCAATCCGCGCATCAAAGTGGAACATTCTTACACCTTTATCCATATCAAATAGAAGATTTGTGCCCGTTATGTCGCTCTCGTCAAATCTCTTTTCAATTTCCATACCCTTCCACGGGAACGACCTGCTGCCGGCGATCATCGCCCGCAGTTTTTTTAGGGGCTTCGGGAGATAACCGTCAACCTCCCCTGACAGCCAGAGGCATCGGTAGCGGCCGCCCATCTCCTCGCATCCGGGCGCCTCCGCCCCTGTAAAAATCTCGTCAAGTTGAGCAATAGACAACTCAAGAAGTTCGTCTCCGTTAAGAGTTTCCTTGTCATATCCCAGAAAACTGGTTTCACCATCAGGCAGTGTCATTATTAATCCTCCCTTTTCAGTTTATTGGTAGATTCTAACAAATATGTTTGACGGATTTCTACTGGCTGGTTAAGATTTATTTAGTATCTTACAACTGAAATCTTGCGCAAAAAGGCAAAAACTTTGGAACCACAGATGGACACGGATAAACACAGATGTTTTATTTGCGCCTTCGGCGCAAATATCAGTGTATATCAGTGTTAATCCGTGGTTCATTCTTTTTGGTTCTGGCTATGCCAGGTTAGGTTCACCAAATGAAAAAAATGAGAAACGGAAAAGCAAATCATCTTGAGAAAGGCTTGGCACTGCTTCAGGCAAGAACAAACTGGAAGCACCCTGTTTATCTGATACACGCTGTTACGGCGCGCTGCAATGCAAATTGTGAATTTTGCGCATGGAAAGATTCGGGTGATTCCGATGCGGAGTTGACTACGGAAGAAATCAAGGGGTTATATCGCGATGCTCGGCGGTCGGGCTTTTTCTGGCTCTCAATGTGGGGTGGAGAACCTCTCGTTCACCGCAATATCGGCGAGGTCGCACAATATGCAAACAGGCTCGGCTTCGCAACCAACATGGTAACCAACGGCTTTCTCCTTGAGCGTAAAATGGACGAGGTTGTGCCTTTCGTAGACAGAATTTGCATCTCTGTGGATCACCCGTCGGAAAAGCACGATGAAATAAGAGGCGTGAAAGGACTCTACGAAAGGATCATCAACGCAACGAAAAAACTGAAGAGAAAATATCCAAAAAAAACGGTTCTTTACATTTACACGATGTTCAATAAAAACATTGACCCCGCTTCAGTGAAAGAAATGGCGGAATTGACAAGGACGATGGGGGTTGTCGGTGTGTTCAATCCGCTTCGTGATGAATCGGCATCGGAGGCATCGGAAGATATTGACCTGAAAAAGTTTATGGCTTCAGATGAAAAGTTGTCCGAAGCGTACAAGTTGCTGCGGCGATTGAAGAGACGCGGTTATCCGATCCTCAATTCTTACACCTATATAAATAAACTCATAAAAGGGCATCCGAAATACCACTGCCATTGGCCCAAATTTATTATGCCGATTGAGGCGAACGGCGATGTGGTGGATTGCATGTTCTGGGGGAAAAGAACTATTGATAATGTAAGAGAGAAGAGTTTTTCGGCGATATTGAAGAACCCGCGGTTGCGCGAACTTGCGGGAGAAGACGGAGAGAGATGCAGCAAATGCGTCTCGCTTCACAGAGTTGAAATTTCCGAAGTCTGCGAGGGGAATTTTGAGCCGCTCCTGTCATGGGCAAAGGCGATGCTGTGAATTCTATTTTTTATTAACTTTCTCTGTGGTCTCTGCGCACTCTGCGGTGAATCTTTTGTAGAATCAGGGAAGATTCTGATGTACAAATTCAAACATAAAGAATCGTTCCCATGCCCCGCCAGAGAAGCCTTTGAAGCCGGCACACGCGATTTTGAAGATTTAGGAAAATACATCCCGAATGTAACAAAGATTGAAGTGCTGCATCACGAGACGCTTGACGACGGACGCAAACGCTGGCTTCTCAAATTCCACGGAGACGGCGCCATCCCCCTCATCGCAAGGGCGGTGATCAAGCCTCGGATGCTCCGCTGGAAAGAAGAAATGATCTGTAACCCCGGAGATATGACCATAGAATGGTCTATTGAAACATACTACTTCACCGAGCACTTCCACTGCGCAGGCAAGACCCATTATTACGACAGGGGCAGCACCTGCGATGTGGTTGTTGACGGTTGCCTGAATGTTACGCTCTCGCACCTGCCGGGCTTTCACGATGTGCTCGTCCGCAAGGCTGTCCAGTTGCTTGAACCTTTCGTCGGCAGACTCATAGCGCCCAACCTCGGCAAGTTCTACAAGGCAATCAAAAGACGGCTGAAAGTTGAAGGAAAGATTCGCTGACAAGACTCCTTGCGCATGAATCCAGTAAGACAGATAAAATTTAAAATGCTCGCGAATGTGGAAGAAAACATTACCCGCGCATTCGCGCTTGCTTACGATGCCGCTTCCACTCCTGAAGCAAAAAATCGCATCACTGATACGAGGAAGGCAGTAAAACTTATTCCGCTCGCCCCTAAAATTCTAAAATCGCGCTTTCTGTCCGATGAAAAACCATTCATTCTCCATCACTGGGTAACTCTGCGCTGCAACTGTTCCTGCGAGAGTTGCCTGTGGAAGAACAACAAAGCCGAAGAGATGGCTACGGATGAAATAAAAAAATTCCACCGCTCGGCAGCGGAGGAAGGCTTTGTCGGTATGCTCCTCGGAGGCGGCGAGCCCCTTCTCAGAAAAGACATCGCTGAGATCTATCGCCACGCAAAACAAAAATGCGGCTGGAAGATCGGCACTGCCACCAATGGCTTCTTCCTTGAAGACCGAATCGGCGAATTCGGCGATTACATTGATGCGCTTCTCGTCAGCATTGACTCGGCAAATCCTGAAAAACACGACAAAATTCGCGGCGTGGCGGGTCTTTTTGACCGAGTCGTAAGCGGGATAGAAAAAGTTAAAAGCGAGTATCCGTTCATTCATCTGCTCGTCAATACCTGTGTGGATGACAATAATGTGGATGAGTTGATGGATATTATTCAACTCACCACCGATCTGAATGTCCCGCTGGCGCTGGATGTTATTACCACGAGCCAGAACATTGGGGATGATGGCGCCGCAGATAAAAAGAACCATTTGATCAGTTCATACGAGAGGATCACAGAAGCGCTCTATGAAGCACTTGGAGCGAAAAAAAACGGAGCGAAAATTTTTAACTCCGAATATTATCTCACCCATTTTGATAACGGCAAGCAGCCATACCGATGCCGATACCCGCGGATTTTCCTGCGCCTCATGCCAAACGGCGATGTGGAA
>JBFMBQ010000473.1:0-4135 GCA_040755115.1 bacterium | reverse complement strand
AGTAGTTTTCAACAGCAGATCAAACCTGCTACGGTGAGACGGGAGATGTGAGACGGGAGACGGTTTTTAATCATCTCACATCTTACTTCTTACTCACCATAACGCCAATGTTTTAAATCGTGAATAATGATGGATATAATTAATCCGTGCAAATTCGTGCAATCTGTGAATTTACTTTATCAACGGATTCCACTGATTAACACGAATTTTAAAATCTCGCGAGGGAGATAAAATGGCAGAACTCATTATAAAAGAGCCGGAATCTATGAATATAATGGGGCTTATTCTGAAACATCTTATGGAACAGAACCTCAAGGATGCCGGCAAGGCGGAAGCGGCTCGGAAAATGAACTGCGTAATCGCAATGCGCGGCGGTAAAATGGGAGTAACGATAACCTTCCGAAGCGGGACGATAACAATAGAGCGGGGCACGCCGCCTCGGGCGAACAGCCGCATCAACGGCTCTCTAAATACCTTCCTTCAGGTCGCTGTAAGTAAAAATTACATCTCACCGCTGCTGTCAGGCAAAATACGCATCAGCGGCAATCCATTTCCGCTCTTGAAACTGATAACATTTCTTGCGGCATGATGTAGTAGGGGCGGGTTTCAAACCCGCCCCTACACAACAACCAAATCGTTTAAATTAATCCCGAAAGGAAAAAATCATGGACAAGGAAAAAATCTACCGCACATTATGCGAAATCTGCGGCAGTGAAAATGTTTTTACTGACGACGATACGATTGAAAAATATTCAACCGATATGACCGAGCACGAACCGCGTCGCCCGGATTTTGTTGTTAAACCAGTCAGCACTGAAGAAATCGTGCGTATCGTGCAACTTGCGAACGAGGTAAGAATGCCGCTCGTTCCAGCGGTCGCGCGCACCAATCTCGGCGGGCTGACTATCCCCACCGCCGGCGGCGCTGTCATTGACCTCAACCGCATGAACCACATCCTTGAAGTAAACGAAACAGAGATGTATGCAATAATTGAGCCTGGCGTAACCTTCGGCATTATCAGTGAATATCTGGAAAAAAACCATCCCGATCTAATAATCGGCTACCCGTTGGCGCCGCCCTGGTCGTCGGTTGCGTGCAATTGTTTGCTTGACGGACTCGGCAACCTGTCAAACCGCCACGGGGCGATGTCCGAATGGATCAACGGGTTGGAAGTGGTTCTGCCCACAGGCGAAGTTATGCGCTGCGGTTCGTGCGCTGTGAGCAAAGTGTGGTTCGCACGCGCACCTGTGCCAGACCTGACCGGGCTGTTCATAAGTTGGCAGGGAACCACCGGCATTATCACGCGCATGGCAGTTCAGTTGTGGCCCAAGCCGGCGCGGCGCAAGAGGATGTTCTGCCTCTCTTATGATATTGACACCACCTACACGCTTGTCCGCCGCTTCGCCCGCTCCGGTTACTTTGATGACATCGGCGCACTCTCCTGGCCCACTGGCAAGATGCTCCTCGGGGTTCAATATCCCGCTACTGAACGCGACCCTGATGAGCCGGAATTCTATCTCTATCTTGATTTCAGCGGCGCATCCGATGAAGAAATTAACCTGAAATCAAAGTATGTTAAAGAGAGCCTGAAGGATGTGCGCGCGAAGAGCGGCGAAATAGAAGACCCGCTTGATATTAATATGTTGCTGAAAGTCAACCCATCGTTCGCGCGCTTCGCAGAGTTTCCGACAACGCTTGATTTTCTCCTTGACCACCCAGGCGGCGGGCTTACCTGGGTCGGCACTTACGGACCGACCGCAGCGTGGGAAGAAGGTGTCCGCAGCGGTTTCGCCATCCTCAAGGGGAACGGCTTCACGCCAATAGTTGTAACGCGCCCGATGCGCGGCGGACACTTCGCCGTCCTGCGCTTCATCATCATTTTCAACAAAAAGGACAACTCTGAGGTCGCACGTGTAAAAACATCACTGCGCGCAATCGCAGCGATGGCGCTTCGGCTTGGTTTCGTCCCCTACAAGGCGCCTGCCTGGGCGGTTGAACTTATGAAAGCGCAGATGGATGCGAACTACTTCCGCACACTCCAGGCTATAAAGAATCTGCTTGATCCTAACCACATAATGAATCCGGGGAAATATCTGCTTTAAAAAACGGGAGACGGGAGACGGAAGATGTTAGACGGGAGATGGGAGATGAAAAAATCATCTCACTTCTCACATCTACCGTCTGCCGTCTTTCCTGCTCTCATCCCCTCCCAATTCAATTTTCGTGCGCTCAGATCATAGAGAAAAAAATTCGCTTGACATCTATTGAAATTTTCTTATATGATTTACTCTAAATTAGTTGACACGGGGGTAATGATGGCGAACAGAATTGATATTAAGCAGTTGCAGAGGGAGTTGTGGAAAGTAGCAGAGCGGGAGGCACGGAAGAAGCCGAGCATTGCAAAGCGGCGGCTGAAGAAGAAACTCCGAGAGCAGGTATTTGGTCCCGGCGCCCTTGCAAAGGTATTGCCAGAGAGCACGATTAAAACCATCAACGCTACGATTGACGAGATCACCGAGATGGTCATCAAATTAGCGGAATTTTCAATTCGGGTGCAAAAGCCCGCAGGGAAAAAACTTCCGGGCAGACCGAAGAAGAAGGCAAAGAAGAAAGCGAACGGACGCAGAAAGAGAAGAGGGAAAACACTTGCTGCCACAATTGAGGAAATTGTTAGGAATAACAAAGGCAGGAGCATGAGGGTATCGGACATAAAGAAGGTAATAATAGAGAAAAAGGTAAGAGGCGATTCAAGAAACCTCTATCCGATCATAACAACTGCGTTGAAGAAAAGTCCGAAGTTTGAGAAGGTCGGACCGGGTGAATTCAAACTTGTAAAGAAGTAGCGGCTATTGTAATATAAAAAAAATTTAAAAAGGGAGGCGTAAATGGTCGCAAAGAAAAAGGTTGCAAAAAAAGCAGCAAAGAAATCAAAGAGGAAGCCAAGCGCAGCGTTTATGGCGCCGCAGGTGCCTAACGCAGCACTGGCAGCAGTAATCGGCGCAAATGCTGTGCCTCGCACGGAAGTAACGAAGAAAATATGGGCATACATTAAGAGGAACAAACTACAGAATGCAAAAAACAGAAGAATGATCGACGCCGACGAAAAACTCAAGGCGGTATTCGGTGGCAAGAAGCAAGTGAGTATGTTTGAAATGACCAAACTGGTCAATAAGTGCCTGAAACCAAAATAACTTTTCAGGAAATTTTTTAAGCAGATCAAATTCACCCGTTTACTTTCCATTGGTTTAGAACCAATCGGATAAGTGTGGGTGAATTTTTGTTGATGAGCAGAACAAAAATAGTTGACATGGAACATTTGGAATGCGGAATTTTTATCTCGGAGTTTTTTCAATTCCGAACTCCGCTATGTGCCGCCTTTAACGCGGACTGGAGGTGCAACGGATGCAAATAGATTTAAAGGAGATATGGATACCAGTCGTTTCAGCACTGGCTCTTTCTTCGGCGCTGCTTGTTGTCAGACACATCACTTTCAGGCTCTTCAATAAATGGGCAAAAAAGACAGAGACCAGGATAGATGACGCTGTGCTCAAGGCTCTTTACGCCCCCTCTATTTACTGGTGTGTTGCTGTCGGCATTTACTTGGGGGTCGCCATATCGGAACTCCCGGAAAGACATATCTACTATCTTGGTAAAACCATCAATGTGATCGTGCTGTTTTCCATCACCGTTGCGTTAGCAAACCTTGCTGGCATGATTTTTAAAGACTACATACATAAATCCGGCCTGCCCATCCTGACCACAGGTATTACTTATGGGATTCTAAAAGGGACGATTTACATCATAGGGTTGCTGATTATCCTTAATATTCTTGGAATCTCAATAACACCTCTAATTACCGCATTGGGTGTCGGGGGACTTGCAGTCGCCCTTGCACTTCAGGACACGCTGGCAAACCTGTTTGCGGGAATTCATATTCTCATGGAAAAATCAGTAAGGGTCGGGGATTTTGTGAAACTTGAGACAGGGCAGGAAGGTTATGTGGAGGATATTACATGGAGGACAACGAGGATAAAGATGTTGCCCAACAACATGGTTATTATACCGAACAGCAAACTTTCGCAGAGCATCGTAACGAATTACTGCCTGCCGGAAAAAAGAATGTCTTTATTGATCC
>JBFMBQ010000472.1:0-4355 GCA_040755115.1 bacterium | reverse complement strand
CATGCAGTTTCACAGCCACAAGCGCGCACGCCATCGTGGAATTCACATCGCCGACGACGATTACCAGAGCAGGCTCCTCCGAAATCATCACCCTCTCAAAAGCGGTCATTACACGCGCAGTCTGGACAGCGTGGCTCGCCGAACCGACACCGAGGTTGAAATCCGGTTCGGGTATTTCAAGGTGATCAAAAAAAAGTTGGGACATCCTGACATCGTAGTGCTGCCCGGTATGGACAAGAAGCGGTTTGAAAATCTTGCTTTTTTTCAGTTCACGCATGATGGGAGCGATCTTCATAAAGTTCGGTCTTGCGCCCACTACTGCTAAGAGTTTAACAGGTTTCATCTTGAATCTTTCTTTAACAATAGTAGAAAGTAGATAGAAGATAGTAGAAAAGGGGAAAAATGTCCTCTACAATTCCGTGATTCTAACATTGATAGGGATTAGGTATTTTGAATTTTTCATCATTTATTTTTAGTCCTGTATCATATCTACTATCTACTTTCTACATTTATTTTCGATATTGAATTCTTGCCTCGTTTTTTGTATTTAAGATTGCACCTTGGGCAGGTTAAAATGTCTTTTTTTTCTTCAAGTCTGACACCGCAGTCGCAGACCCAGCCGTGTATCACTGCGGGGACGCCGTAAACAAGGGCGTAGGCAGGCACATCTTTTGTAACCACAGTCCCCGCACCGATGAAGGCGTATTCACCGATGGTAACTCCGCACATGATCGTTGCGTTTGCGCCTATCGTTGCCCCTTTCCCGACTGTGGTTGCAGCATATTCATTCTTTCTTGACACATGGCTTCTCGGGGTCTTTATGTTTGTGAAGACCGCCGATGGACCGCAGAACACATCGTCCTCAAGGTTCACACCCTCGTAAAGTGAGACATTGTTCTGAATCTTGACATTGTTCCCGATGGTAACATTCTCGCCGATGAACACATTCTGTCCGATGTTGCAGTTTTTGCCCAGTTTTGCCCCGCGCATTAAATGACTGAAGTGCCACACCTTTGTCCCCTCGCCTATCTCGCAGCCGGGATCAACGAAACTGCTCTCGTGTATGAAGACATTTCCGTTGTCGTTTTTGCCCAGCGATATGACCCTGCCCCTCTCTTCAAGCGACCTCTGGAACGAGTGAAGTATGCGTAGCACCCTCAAGCCGTTGTTCCCATCAGTCCTCGGCGTCGTCCTCTTTTCAATGCACTCAATAAAATGTTTGCATTCAAGTTTCAGGGGTTCCTCCTCGCTGAAAAACACCTCCTCAAGGCTTTCTTTTTGCGGCACCGGCACCCTTCCCTTCCAGTTAACCTTCTGATTATAGACGAGGATTTTGTTTTTCAAATTCATATCGTCAAAGACAGCCATCTTTTTATCGCCGATGACGATCAGTTTCTGTTCTTTATACGGATGAAGCCAACTGACGAAGATGTGAGCGCTGGCGCCGCTGGCGAATTTCAGTGCCGTTACAGTTACATCCATCACCCCTTTGCTCACATAATCGGCGCCTGAGGCGGAGATTTCTGTGGGGTTTTCTCCTAAAAGGAGCAGAATTACAGAAATGTCGTGCGGTGCGAAACTCCAGAGGATGCTTTCTTCTGTCCTGAATTTGCCGAAGTTGAGGCGGTTTGAATAAATGTAATTTATCTTTCCGAGATCACCCGCATCAATGATTTCCTTTAACTTTAAGATTCCAGGGTGATATTCTAAAAGGTGTCCGACCATGAGAATCCTGTTGTTTTTCACAGCGAGGGCATTGAGAATTTCGCCTTCTTCCACCTTGAGCGCCATAGGTTTTTCAACGAAGACATCCTTCCCCGATTCTATCGCCTCTCTTGCTATGCGGTAGTGCAGTTCGGACGGCGTGGCGATTACAACCCCCTCCGTCTTTTTGTCATTCAATATATCGGCGAAATTTGTTGTGGAATTATTAATATCATATTTTTCAATCATCTTATGAGTCGCTTCCGGGTCAATATCGCATACAGTCCTCAGCGCCCCGAGTTCATGAAAATTCCTCACGAGGTTCCTGCCCCAGTAACCGCAGCCGATGACCGAGATGTTCTTTTTCATTTTCATTTTTACAGTTTATGTTTAGTATAAATTTTTCTCAAAGTTTGAATCTTGCAGATCGCTTTTCATACACATCAGAGTAGTCAGGCAAAATTCAAACTACATATTTTAATCTAAAATTGATTCAAGTGCAAAAAAAATCAGCGTTAATCAACGTAATCAACATCAAACAAAATTCCTGAATCTTGAATCTTTCTACATCTTTGGGCAGACACACGGGGCTGCCCCTGCATCACATAGTTTGATTTACTGTGATTTACCTGCTAAAATCTCTGCGAACTTGTAAAGGTGCGGAGGTTAAAAAATCCGCGTTAATCCGCGTAAATCTGCGTCAAAAGAAAAATGCTATGACATCCACAAATATCCCAGTCCTGACTGTAACAGCCAGAACTCTCCCTGAAGCATGGGAGAAATCGGTCGTTGAAACCTGGGAAAAAGGGCTTGAAATCAGGACCGAATACGATAAGCCTGACGACCCGCCGAGCCGTGACTGCACGATGGTGCTGACGGTGGAAGAACCATTTGCCGAGCCACGCATACACCGCGCCATTCCCGCCTCTCTTGAAGACCTTGAGATATACAGGCAGGAGGTCGTGAACGGCATCCACGACCACTGGATCGCCCCGCAGGAAGGCAAATGGACTTACACCTATCACCAGCGCCTGTTCGCCTTCCCGACAGAAGGCAAAATCATTGACCAGATAAATTCCCTTCTACAGAAACTCGCCGAAACCTCCTGGACACGCCGCGCGCAGGCGATCACATGGAATCCCCTCACCGACCCGCCCACAGACGACCCGCCATGCCTCCAACGCATCTGGTGCCGACTCGTTGAGCAACCGGCTGGACATTTCGCCTTGAATATGAACACACACTGGCGCTCGCGCGACGCATACAAGGCTGCATTCATGAACATCTTCGCACTCACCGACTTGCAGCGATGGATGGCTGAACAACTCCAAGAAATGACAGGCAAAAAAGTCCTTGTAGGCCGCTACACCGATATATCAGACAGTTACCACATCTACGGCTCATACTTCGGTGAATTTCAGGGCTTCCTTTCGCTCATTCAGAAGCGACCCTTTGCAGAACGGACATGGGATTCCTCTTTCGCGGAACCGTTTTTTGAAAATGTAAAGGAAAAATTAAAACAAGAAACAACAGATTAACACAGATATACACAGATTATTCTCCACGAATTTACACGAATTTCTCTGTGTGCTCTGTGGCAAAAAAAACATCTCATCATGCAGTTCCCAGTATCCGGCGTAGAAATTTCACCGATTATTCCACCGCTCGTCGCCTTCCTCGTTTCTTCCGTAACGGCATCGGCGGGCGTATCGGGCGCATTTCTGCTGCTGCCTTTTCAGGTAAGCGTTCTGCACTTCACCAGTCCCGCCGTCAGTCCAACCAACTTGATCTACAACATCGTTGCGATTCCGGGCGGACTCTACCGCTACATACAGGAAAAACGCATGGCGTGGCAACTGACCTGGGTGGTAGTAATCGGCACGCTGCCGGGCGTCTTCGCAGGCGCATGGATAAGAATCCATTACCTGCCCGATCCGCGCGCCTTCAAATTTTTTGTCGGTTTGGTGCTTCTGTATCTCGGTTACCGCCTCGTTTCAGATGTTATGGGCTGGAATAAGAAAATAAAGGAGCAGCACGAACATCTTGAGAAAAAGTTCGCCGAACAGATCGCCAGAATAAAGGAACAGGATTCCCACCGTGTCGCCGCCGGACTGCCTCCTGAAGCGATTGTCAAGACCAAATCGTTCTCACTTCATAGAATTGAATTTGAATTCTGGGGCGAGACTTACTCTTTCAGCACACCAGTTATCTTTTTCCTCGCGCTCGCAGTCGGACTGATCGGCGGCATCTACGGCATCGGCGGTGGGGCGATAATCGCTCCCTTCTGCGTATCAGTCTGCGGATTGCCGGTATATACGGTTGCAGGCGCGGCGCTCGCCGGCACCTTCCTCACTTCCATTGCCGGCGTTGCTTATTATCACATTCTTGAAATCACCGCAGCGAAAGGCGGTAATGCGATCGCACCCGATTGGGCATTAGGTGCTCTGTTCGGCATCGGCGGCTTGTTAGGCACTTATGTCGGGGCATATTTTCAGAAATTCATGCCGGAAAAATTAATCAAAGCGATTCTTGCAATATTAGTAACTTTCCTTGCGTTGAATTACATAATAAAATTTTTTGTCAGGTAACATTTTCGCATGTGAGGCGATGTAGGGCGCGGTCTCCGTACCGCGCCGGATACACAAACTACG
>JBFMBQ010000471.1:0-2177 GCA_040755115.1 bacterium | reverse complement strand
TCGGCATATCTTTGAGCGAAATTAGTTGCCGCCTCGCAGCATAAAATCATCGCCTTAAGCAAATCTTTGCGTGGCGAGTGTTTGCAATTTTCAAGCGTCTCCGTCAGTTCGTCCCACACGCCGGAGAAACCTTTTTTTAAGATTTTTGGATAATCCGGTATCAGGTGTCCTGGTATCGCCCCGCAGTTGCCGATGCCGGCATCGTTCAATTTGCGTGCTTCCACCAGCCATTTTTTGACTTCAGTTTCAAACTTTTTTGCTTCTTGTTTTGTATGACATTTTGAGAGTGCGGTGTTGAATTGCGCACCGACTATGAGTTCACCATCAAGAATTTTCACCGGCAGATGGTTTTCTAAGACTTCTTTAAAGAAAAGGGCGCGGCGGATGACAAGCGGTTCGCGCCAGAAGTAGTGCGGCATTTTTACCTTATGAGCGGAGGCGAGGAGCGAATCTCTCACAGCAGCGAAAAAGGGGAACAATTCTGGCACGACGCTCCACTGGTGCGGCGACCATACGGAGTCCCACGGTGCGCCTGTGGTGAATGCCAACACCTCGTTGCGGAAATAATCGCGGTCATAAAAGGAAAAGAATTCAGAGCGGAGTTTCTGAACTCGGGGTGAAAGAGTCTGTGCAGGCGACCAGAGTTTATGCATCTATTGAAGATTATAAGAATTTATATAATTCAATTTCAACATATAAAATTCATATTACTCACTTTAGTTTACGGCAAATTTAATATTGTGAGAAATTTTAATTTAAAATACATACATAAACCACCAATTCCATGGTGATAATTATAAATTAATTACATTCCGATTTGCTAAAAGATTTTATGTTGCCCGGCGGATTTTATAAGTTTGAACAGTGATTACATCGGAAAAGAGATGAAGTTATTTTCCCCTATCTTTTGGTTTCGGTCTTGGCGCTGGTCTCCATGTCTTCCTCATTTTTACCTCCACTTTTCTAATTTGTTTTAATTATATAAAGTAATACAATATTGTCAAATATTTTTTGCCTGTTTGAGGGGCAAATATTTTACATCTCATAAGGGGAGATATGGGAGAAAAAGGTGAAAGTGGAAATGGGATTAATTCATCTGTATTCATGCAGGCTGGAAGCCTGCGCTACATTAGGGGATAACCATGTATAAGACAAAAGTGTTCAAGAATCCCGGCGGTTTTCCTTCTCTTCTGGGGCTTAAATTTCATGAATATCAAAATGGCGCTTCACGCTGCTCACTGAAGATAACCGGCAAGCACAAAAACCCTAACAAGGTAGTGCATGGGGGCGTGCTTTTTTCCCTCGCCGACACCGGTATGGGGGCTGCGCTCGCATCACTTCTTAAAGACAACGAACTGTGCGCCTCAATTGAGATCAAGATGAATTTTCTTCTCCCAGTGTCAGGCGGAACAATCACTGCCAATACCCGTGTTGTGCATAAAGGCAGCCGCATCGCCGTTCTTGAATCGGAGATAATAAACAAGGAAGGCGCACGCATCGCCGTTGCCACCGGGTCGTTTTTCATCTTTCTTGCACCAAAGAATGAAAAATAAAAATTTAAAATCCGCTCACTACACCACCAGTCCCATGCATGATAGAATAAGGCAATGACACAAGATAAAGATACATGCACAGGTATAGAGATACAACCGCGGATCGCTCCCGGCTTTTACTGCCAACTGGATAATGACCCCGATACCAGAAACAATATTGAATATGCAATTGAACTTTATCTCGGCAAGCACGCCACGAAAGACCGCATGGATGCCGCCCAGCATTTTGAAAAATCCCTCGGCGTTTTCACTGCCTTCTATGTAAAAACAGCCCGTCAACTGATCCGTGAAGGCTTTTACAAATTGAATCTGCCCCAGAGAATGTTTCTTAATTTCGGCACACTTGATGGGAGACTCATCCAGAACCAATCGGTCGTTGAAATACTTGATACCGAATTGCAGGACGAGCACAAGGTTAAGAACTTTGAGGTTTATTACATGGATGAATGGCTCAAACAGGTCGCCCGGGGCTGCATTCCGCTGACATCTGAAGTCGCCCAGATAAAATCCAAAGATTCCAAAGATGAAGAGAGGGAACGGGCGCGGGAGAAAATAAAATCGCTGGAAAAGGAACTCAACGATTTAACCGAGGCGGAAAATCTGCTGATGGAATCGCTTGAGACA
>JBFMBQ010000470.1:0-8958 GCA_040755115.1 bacterium | reverse complement strand
GGCCGAATGAGTGAGAGACGAATTAATTCTTCAGGATGAATATATGGCCGGATCGACGTGGTGGACCATGGGGTATCTGCTTCCAAATGAAGGTGAGGAAAAGAAAAATATCGCTGATGTTCTTTCGATGTGTTACCCGCTTTACACCAGCGGAGACCTTATAAGCTTCTCTTTTAATGTCGATACAAAAATATTCCAGATGACTTTCGACGAAAATTCATCCGCTAAAGGCAAAACAATCATATATGTCCCGGCGGACAGGCATTATACCAACGGTTTCACGGTTGAAAGTACGGACAGTAACGGCAGATGGAGTTGGGAATGGGATGAAGAAAACAACCTTGTCAAGCTTGCCGCGGACCGTTCGGTTAACAGGCACACAATCACGATTAAGCCGAAAATCTAAGCAAAGAGAAGAAAAGAATAAAAAAGCTATGGTAAAAAGAAAAAGCGATAACTGTTGTACAAAGAAAAGTTATTTCGGTCACACCCTAAGGAGGATTCTTCATGTCGAATCTGGAGGAGATCGGAAGGCGGACCGAGGAGTGGAATCAGAAAGTGGCGGACATGCGGGAGAAGAGACCGCAGGAGGAGTTCGTAACGGACTCGGGCATCCCGGTGAAGCGGTTGTACACACCCTGCGACATCCAGGACCTGGACTATCTGAAGGACGTGGGTTTTCCCGGGGAGGCCCCTTTCACGCGGGGAATTTATCCGACGATGTACCGAGGCAGGTCATGGACCATGCGGCTGTTCTCGGGGCATGGGACTCCGGAGGAGACCAACCGGCGCTGGAAGTTCCTTTATGAAAATGGGGAAACCGGGTTCAGCGCCGCGGTTGACGCCCTGACCTTCAACGGCCTCGATCCGGATGACGAGCGGGGGGACCTGGAGGTTGGAACAACAGGAGTGCCCCTGTTCTGCCTGGATTCGTTGTTCGCCCTGACCGACGGGATCCCGCACGACCAGGTGAGCGTGGCGCTGGTGACGGAGCCGTTTTCGTCTGCCCCGATCTGCGCGATGTACTTCAACTGTTGCACGGACAAAGGCCTGGACCTGAAGCAGATCCGGGGCACGTGCCAGAAAGAGTGGGAAGATAATACTTTATCGGGTGTAAGCAGCATTATCGGAGGGGAGCCATACGAATTGCGTGTCGTTGTGCCCGCAGGAGATGATTCCTGGATACTTGAAAGTGCAACATGCGCGGACCCTGATGTGCGTCTTTCCCAGGTTCAAAATGGAACTGAAATAAGGATTACACTATCCGCTGATAAGAATATAAATGCGTCATGGCACCTTAAGTTCAGGAAAGGTGCGATCCCCAAAAGATGATGGATTTGGTGGTGCGAAACTTGAGTGAGAATGGAAAGCGGTCTGCTATGGACAGAACTATGGAGCCGGGAAAAGTGGCGAAGTTAACCTCCGCATTGTTATTATTATCGCTGATATTCCTCTTGTTTTCGGCCTGTTATGGAGGCGCAAATACCAGTTCCGGTTCCAAGATGGAGAAGTTTTCAATTGTAATATTACCCGATACTCAAGTTTATTCTGAGAAGTATCCCGAAATTTTTGCCGCACAAACGCAATGGATAGTTGAGCACAAAGACGAAATGAACATCGCATTCGTTCTGCACGAAGGAGATATAGTCAATAACAATACGGCTGCGGAATGGGAAAACGCAAGGGACGCCATGATGTTGCTCGACGGCGTTGTGCCTTATGCGCTTGCAGTCGGAAATCACGACATGGGCACAAGAGGAGTTGCAGACTCCCGCGATACGACGCTGTTCAACACCTATTTCCCGTTGAGCCGTTACAGCGCCCTGCCAACCTTCGGTGGTGTCTTTGAAGAGGACAAGATGGACAACTGCTATCATCTCTTCATCGCCGGCGGCGCGGACTGGTTGATACTGGCACTTGAATTTGGTCCGCGCGACCAGGTCCTGGAATGGGCGAACAATGTTATGGCATTGCACCGAGACCGCAGAGCAATCATACTGACTCACGCTTATTTATACAATGACAATACTCTTCATGGCTCGAAGACGGATCACCATTGGACTCCCTCTTCTTATGGTATCACCAATCTTCCAGGCGGTGCGAACAATGGTGTTGGGATTTGGAATAAACTCGTCAGTCAACATAAAAACATCAACTTTGTTTTCAGTGGCCATGTGCTCAATTCCGGTGTCGGCAGACTGGTAAGCATTGGGAACAACGGCAACAAAATCTACCAGATGCTCGCTAATTATCAGATGATCAAAAACGGCGGAAACGGCTATTTGCGTATTGTGGAATTTGACCCCGCAAACTCTGAAGTGCGTGTTAAGACATATTCTCCACTTTTGAATCAATATTTTAAACGAGATAAGATATTATCTCCACATTTAGATAAATATCTTAAATTAGATAATTTTAAAGATGATGCGCATGAGTTTACATTCAAAAATTGGGCGCAAGCGGACGAAGATGAAACGCTGCCGTTTCAGAATTACAGCCTTTCCTTTGAAGAGCGCGCCGCGGACCTTGTTTCCCGGCTGACGCTTAAAGAAAAAATAACGCTTCTTATTGAAACAAGCGAGGCAATCCCGCGCCTCGGCATCCCTAGATATCATTTCGGCAACGAGGCGCTTCACGGTGTCGTCCGCCCGGGGCAGTTCACTGTCTTTCCGCAGTCAACCGCGCTGGCGAGCACATGGAACGATGATATAATGTATCAGATAGCAACGGCGATTTCCGACGAGGCGCGCGGAAAGAACAATTTCTACAAGGGCGATGTTCCCGACCGCTACAGCGGAGTGCTCACCTTCTGGTCGCCTGATATAAACATCGCGCGTGATCCGCGCTGGGGGCGCACACCAGAGGCTTACGGCGAAGACCCGCACCTGACGAGCCGCATCGCGGTGGCGTTCGTGAAGGGACTTCAGGGCGACGACCCGAAATATATCAAGGTAATTTCAACGCCGAAGCATTTCGTCGCGAACAACGAAGAACACAATCGCTTTGAATGCAACGCCATCATTTCCGAGCGCGCTATGCGTGAATATTACCTGTCCCCCTTTGAGGCGACCGTGAAAGAGGCGAACGCACAATCCGTCATGGCCGCTTACAACGCGGTTAATGGCATTCCCTGCAATGCGAATAAATGGCTGCTGACCGATCTTCTGCGCGATGAATGGGGCTTTGACGGATATGTGGTTACGGACTGCGGCGCTCTGTCCACCATGATCGGCAATCTTAAATACGCCGAAAACCGAAAGGAATCTGCCGCCTTCGCCCTGAACGCAGGCGTTGACCTTGAATGTGGATATGACTATGTATTCCCGAACGGAATTGTAGAAGCACTCATTGAAGGGCTTGTAACCGAGGAGACGATAAGCCGCGCTGTCTTCCGTGTGCTCAGGGGGCGCTTCCGTGTAGGGATGTTTGATCCACCAGAGATGGTGCCCTATTCCAAAATATCCCCCAATGTAATCGGTTGTAAGAAGCACCAGGATCTCGCGCTCAGGGCAGCACAGGAATCTATTGTCCTTCTGAAAAATGAGAAAGTCGCTGGCAAGCCGCTTCTGCCACTCAATATGGAAAACATCAAATCCATAGCAGTGGTCGGTCCCAAGGCAGGCATCTGTTCTTTTGGCCATTACAGTGGCACGCCGCTCAATGAGCCTGTAACTCCGCTTCAAGGCATAAAAAACAAGGCCGCGGACGGAATCGCCGTAAATCACGCCGAGTGGATGCCCGACGCGGGTGGCCTCGCGCGGTTCGCGCGATACTTCAAGCCGCACGCCGCCGAAATGGAAATGATCAAAAACAGCGATGTGGTCGTTGCGGTGCTCGGTATCGGGCTTGAAGAAGAGATTGAAGGCAAAGACCGCGAAGACCTTGACCTGCCGGACAACCAGATGAATTACATCAAGCAGGTTCTTGCCGTCAACCCGAGAACGGTTGTGGTGCTTATAAACGGCAGCCCGCTATCGGTAAACTGGATAAATGAAAATGTCCCCGCGGTAGTTGAAGCCTGGTATCCGGGCGAGCAAGGGGGAAACGCCATTGCCGATGTTCTCTTTGGCAACTACAACCCAGGCGGCAGACTGCCGATGACCTTCTATAAAAGTGTTAACGATCTGCCGCCCTTTGATGACTATGAAATATCAAAAGGCAGGACATATATGTATTTCACGAATGAGCCTCTGTATCCATTCGGCTATGGCTTGAGTTACACCACATTTCAATACGCCAATCTCACGATTGATAAAAAGAAAGCCAGTGAATCTGACACGATAACGATCAGAGTGGATGTGAAGAATACTGGTGACAGAGACGGTGATGAGGTAGTGCAACTTTATGTGCGCGATGTGGAATCTAGCATCAGGCAGCCGCTGAAGCAACTGAAGGGGTTCAAGCGTGTTCACATAAAGAAAGGCGAGACGAAGACCGTTGAAATCCCGCTTGCAGTCAAGGACTTGAACTTCTGGGATGTCAACGCAAAGAGGTTTGTAGTGGAGCAAGGTGAGTTTGAAATCCTGATCGGGACATCTTCATTAGATATAAGAATGAGAGACAAGATAACAGTAAAATAAACCCTGTCATTGCAACAATATTTTATATTCTGCACATGAGCACGAGCGAAAAAATTTCGGGGGGTGATTTTATGAAAAAATCGTTGTCAGCGATTTTTCTTATTCTGCTTCTGAGCGCGGCAGCGGCGGCGGGCGAAAAGTACACGGCGGACTGGGAATCGCTCGACTCGCGTCCGATACCACAGTGGTATGACGACGCGAAGTTCGGCATTTTTATACACTGGGGGGTGTACGCCGTTCCCGCGCACGGCGAATGGTACTGGAGTTTTCTAAAACACGACAAGAAATATCTTGACTATCACAACAGGGTATTCGGGGAGAATTTCAAGTATGCGGATTTCGCACCGATGTTCAAGGCGGAGATGTTTGAACCTGCCGAGTGGGCGGAATTGTTCAGAAGATCAGGCGCGCGGTATGTCGTTCTGACATCAAAGCATCATGACGGCTACGCGCTTTTCCCGTCCAAGTATTCATGGAACTGGAACAGCGTGGACACCGGCCCGCACCGCGACCTTCTGGGAGACCTGACACAAGCCGTTCGCGCCGCCGGTCTGAAAATGGGTTACTATTATTCGCTCTACGAATGGTATAACCCGCTGTATCTGGCGCGGCCGGATGAATATGTGGAAACCCACATGATCCCCCAGATAAAGGAACTGGTGGAGACATACAAACCGTCCATTCTTTGGACTGACGGCGAGTGGGAGAAGCACAGCGATGTATGGCGCAGCCGGGAGATTCTCACATGGCTGTTTAACGAGTCGCCGGTTAAAGATGAAGTGGTTGTGAACGATCGTTGGGGCAATGATACGAAAGGGAAGCACGGCGGGTTTTACACGAGCGAGAACGCCCCTGTAGAACAGACAGCAAGCGAAACCTCGGCGGCGGGGAGGAAGTGGGAGGAATGTCACACTTTCAGCGGGGCGTGGGGATACAACCGGACAGAGAAGTTGGCAAATTACTTGTCGGCGGAACAAGTGATACACATGTTGATAGAGGTGGTCAGCCGCGGCGGCAACCTTCTGATGAATGTGGGTCCGATGGCGGATGGAATTATCCCGATACCACAGCAAGAACGGTTACTTGAGGTTGGCGACTGGCTGCGTGTGAACGGCGAGGCGATCTACGGGACGAAGCCCTGGCGTGTGGCGGAGGATGGAAAAAAAGCACCGTCAGGGGGCTACTCTCATGGCGGGCTCAATGTGATACAGAAATATGACAAAAAGGCGTGGAGAAGGAATGTGCGCTATACATCAAAGGGCGATGCGGTGTATGCGATAAGTTTAGTGTGGCCGGGAAAAACACTGGAACTCACAGCGCCGGTCACATCCACTGAAACAAAGGTTGAAATGCTCGGCGTGAAGGGGATGCTTGAGTGGCGAGCGGAGAATGGGAAAATGAATATAAGAACACCGTCGCTGGGAGTGGATGAAGCGCCGTGCCGTTATGCCTATGTCTTCAAATTGACGGGAGTGAAGTAAAGACAATAGTGAGAATAGAGAAAAAAGACAAAAGACCGGATTCCGCCTGCCATGTTTCGTCATCAGTTGCAACGATAGGGTTTACGCACTGGCTAAAAAGGAATGGGGGCGAGGAAATGAGGAAAAAATTTTAAACAGGAAGCGGGGATGACTATTTTCATTTATGTCGGCATGGCCGCAAAACAGTCCCCATCCTGCGACATACCCGCCTCAGGCGACCCGTTCAACATCAGCACAAAGAGCACGAACCCCGTCTCCAGCGACTATTTCAAGGGCGACCACAAGAATATCATGGTCTGCGGCTATGCGCTCCCTACCGGAACAAGCAAAATGCTTGCGAACCCTAAAACGGCAAGGGCAACTGAGCAATAAGAACAACAAACAGGATACTACTTAACAGTATAACTCTGACTATCAGTATAGAGGGTCAGATAGTTTGAGCAATTAAGCGGGATTGGCATAAACAAATCAAGTGATTGATTCTTCACTGTAACTACAAGTATTCTGTAATATCCTGTTTTATTTTCACCGAACACTGCACGGTTGATCTTGCCGGTGAACTTCCCGCCATCAACTACTCCGTCCGGCTCTGCATTATAAAGCAGCCATTCTGTCATTTTTCCACCTATCAGTTTTGATAAATCCATAACCAGCATACCTGACTGCTTCATACGCTCAACCTTATCCATACCAATTTCCTCAAGAAACTCCTTGGCGGAAATTATTTCTGAAAGCAGCGACATTATTTTCTCGTTCACAACCTTTTCCTTAGCAAGCGGCACGCTAACCCACAATTTTCCCGCTGTCACACCTTCCCCCTGATCTATGTCGGGATTTGAAACCTTTATCCCATACGCATTGATATCTGGTGGCTCAATCGTCCCGCCGCTAATCTTGCCTTGCACATCATAATTCACATATAGATAAGTATCATCGTAGCCGGCAGAAAAACCTAAAATATCCATATCATCTCCCACAATATCAGCCGGATTATCAACATCAGGTATGGCAGCAACCGCAAAATTGGCGGTCGCCACTGCTTGGCTCGTCACATTTTTGTTGGAGTCTTCAGCGCGGATAATGAAATCCACCTTAGTGCCGGAAGGTTTACCGGGTATCTCAGCGGTGTAAACCCCGCTTGCCTCTTTCATCGGGATTGTCGTTCCCTTCGGATCACCGTTTATGTAGTATGTCAACATAACGGCGGTTAATGAGGCTTCCTCATCCTCATCAATGATGGTGATCTTTGCAGTAACTTTACACGGTGCATTCGCAGCGGGCGCGGTGAACTCAACGCTATCAATCTTTGCGATGGAAGTTTGCAAAATGTTGCCGAAGGCATCTTCTGCCTCGGTAATCATTTCTTCCACTGCTGTGGCTACACTTAACATCGGAAAGACAGCAACCATTAAACCCCAAAACAACATCAACATCGTTACCCATACTGTCTTTGCTTTCATACTCTTTCTCCTTTCTTAATTTTTTCTTATTCGCAAAACCAAAAACAGGTGTTTTGATTCCCCGTGAAATGGAGAATTAGGGGAACATTTCATGTCGGCTTTTCCTTTTCTTGTGAACTTATACATTCAGACAGCCATTATTTTTCTTGCAATACGAAACTGGCTGGCGCGTAGACCGGTAAATTGAACTTGAACCTGCCGTTTGTGATATGAATAGGCGCGCCCATATTCATGCCGCGCAGGTTGACCGGCGTGGCGGTTTTGAATTTACCGGGCAGCGTCACGGTAAGTTCGCCGGATGTACCGGCTTGTTCCCAGACGCGAAACAGCGTTCCCTGTCCGTCCGGATTCCGGCCGAATGCAGTCACGAACACCCGATGTCAAAATGCGTCTTGTAAACGATCACGACCTCCTTCAAAGGTGGGTTCGGCACCGGCTTCTCCGCGGATTCCCCTGCTGAAGCAGGCACAACGGCGTCCCTTTCTTCCGCCTCTGCGCCGTCCGTCGTTCTCCATGCGAAACCGGTGAACGCCACCAGCATTACGGCAAAGAAGACTTTTCCGATCACATCCAGTCGTCTCCGCTGTCGTCTTCTGATTTTTCTCCACTGTTTCAAAAAATGTAGTTTTGTTATTGCGGGTTGTTTTTGCATTATTGCCACTTATGATAAAATTTTTTCACTTTCTATCAGAAATTATTATTCCCTTTTTGTATCGTGAAAGCGCCTTCAACTCATCCCTAATCGGTTCTGGTCCCTCGGTAGAAGCATATTCTATTGTGTAGTCTTCGCTGTGAATTCCAACGACTATGTCATATTCTCCTTTCAACGCATCTTCTGGAATCTTCCATTGGAATACTAAATCCTTTTTTTCTCCATGTTCAATTGTCGTGCGAATATCCTCCGCTGGTGATGACTGGTGGCTGTCGTATATTATATTGTGTGATTTATCTCTGATGTTCAGAGAAGCAATTATTTCTGCCAGTGATTCATTGTTGTTTATAGAAACAATTATTTTGACTGTATCACCAGAGGTGAAATTAGTCTTCGGTTTGTTGGAAACATCCAGCATCTCAACCTTCAATATATTAATTTCCGGGGTCCTGTAGCCGTTCAGCATATACCTGAAACTTTTATAATTGCGGCTGTCCTCTTCTCCGAGCCTCCATATTGATACTCCGCGAACGCCGTGATTCAGTATCACATCAAGTTTTTTTGCAAGACTGGCATTATCCTCAAACCATATATTATGCGTTCCATCCTTATCCTGAAATTCAAAATGAGGCGTAAAATATTGATCTCTCATCAATCCGCCGGCCGACTTCGGTAATTTATTCATTGCATCATTGTATGTATGTCCCCGTTTCCAACTGAATTGATTATCTATCCATTCATATCCATAGAAAGGCAGACCTATTATGATCTTATCTTTTGCTATT
>JBFMBQ010000469.1:0-9901 GCA_040755115.1 bacterium | reverse complement strand
TTTCCATAACTGTAACTGCGAATACAATCCTGATTTTAGATGACTTTCACTTTTTGAGAAACAACAAATAATCTTTCCAAAGGTTAAGGATAAAGATAAGGCAGGGAAAGATTTCCTCAACCTGAACTTCAACCTTAATTTTGTTCCTCTTTGAACTCTTTGTTCCTTGGTGAGCGATTATTTATGAAAAATCAATGACGATTCTGTATAATACTATAAACATCGTGGACATTACTCTGAAAAGGGGCGAGATATGATTCGGACATTAATAAAAAAATCAGCATCGTCAGTTTTAGTTTTTCTATTGGCAGCCTTTATCACATGGCACATCGCATTCGCTGCGCAACTTCGTGCAGGTGCGGCGTGGACGAACATCACGCCTGAAAAAGTCAACGGCGTGAACCTCGCCGGCTACACAACTCGGAAATCCGATGGCTTGCATGACCCAATCACAGTGCGCTGTGCGGTGATTGACGACGGCGAGACAAAATTGGCAATCGCCGCCGCCGACCTGCTCGGTATTTTCTACGAGGATATTCAAAAAATATCAGATGTGATTTCACAGAAAACTGCGATACCGACCGCAAACATTCTCATACATGCAATCCACACACATTCAGGTCCCGATGTGCTCGGATTGTGGGGCGGTCCACCCAAGGGTTACAAACAGAAATTGACGGATGGTATTTCCGCTTGCATTGCTGACGCACTTTCCATGATGCGCCCTGCAAAAGCCTATTTTGCCTCCGGCACGGTAGATGACCTTAACATTAACAGACGGCATTACAAGGAAAAGTCAGCGGATAAAACAATCGCTGTGATGCGTTTTGAAGCCGACAACGGCGATACTATTTTCACTCTGGTAAATTTCGCCTTGCACCCGGTCGTCCTCGGCGCGGACAATCTTAAAATCACCGCCGACTATGTCTTTTACTTCAGGCAGAAAATTGAAAAAGACATCGGCGGCATTTCTCTTTTCGTAAGCCGCGACCTGGGCGATGCCAATCCGCCGCCGATTCACGACGATGTTTATGACCGATCGGGCGGCACCTTTGAAATGGCGGAAAAGATCGGGAATTCGCTCGCCGATGTCGTAAAAACTTTATTGTCAGACGCCACACTGTCAAGCCAACCGGACAGAATCAAAATCGCAGCGAAAGAGGTGCAAATCCCTGTTGAAAATCCACGCTTCCTCAGTTTCATGAAAACCGGCTTGATAAAGCGCAAAGTGAAAAACGATTCCGTAACCACTGCTGTCGCAGTCGTTGACCTCGGCGCCGCACAGATTCTTACCTTCCCGGGTGAGGCGGTCTCAACCGTGAGGGAAGAAATTGAACCACTGTTGCCCGGACCGCATAAATTTTTCTTCGGCTTGACTTATGATGCCGTCGGCTACATCATCCACCCGGTAGAATGGAATGATTCAAAATATGAAGAATCTATGAGCCTCGGTAGATCATTTGCCGGCATACTAAAAGATGTTTTTGCCGGGATTGCAGAAGATATGTTCAAGTAGGGGCGTGGCTCGCCCTGCCCAAGGGGGCGCGGCAAGCAGCGCCCCTACTCATAAAATTATTCCTATTAATATGAAACAGTCAGAATTGTTAGAAAAAATTGAACTTGAAATTTTGCCTGCCGTTAAGAAACCCGCCAGATATACCGGCGGCGAGTGGAACATGGTAAAAAAAGACTGGCAGGGCAAGGTGCATACAGCGCTCGCCTTCCCTGATGTCTATGAGGTTGGCATGTCAAATCTCGGCTTCATTATTCTCTACCATCTGATCAACGAAATCCCTTATGCGCTGTGCGAGCGGGTGTTCGCACCATGGACGGATATGGAGCAAAAACTTTTGGAGCACGGTGTCCCGCTCTATTCGCTTGAATCGCGCCGCCCACTGAGAGATTTTGACCTCATTGGTTTCTCCCTTTCTTATGAGATGTCATACACCAATATCCTGACTATGCTATCGCTCGGTAAAATCCCCTGGCGCGCGGCGCATCGCACAGAAAGCGACCCGTTCGTTATCGCAGGCGGGGGCTGCACATGCAATCCCGAACCTATAGCGGAAGTCTTTGACTTCATCGTTATCGGCGAAGGCGAGGAAGTGATCGTTGAAATACTTGATAAAATCCACGAATGGAAAGAATCAGGCGCACGAAAGCGCGGGCAATTCTTAAGAGAACTTGCAGATATTAAGGGGGTTTATGTTCCTTCACTCCATCGCGTAGAATATCGCGGCGATCAGGGCTGGCGCACCGAACCCATCGGCGATGCCCCGATGCCGGTCCGGAGGCGTTATGTGCGCAACCTGAACACGGCGTTCTACCCGCTGCAACCGATCCTGCCGACGGTGCAGGCGGTGCATGACAGGGCGAATCTTGAGGTCTTCCGCGGCTGCATACGCGGCTGCCGCTTCTGTCAGGCAGGGATAATATATCGCCCGCACCGTGAGCGCAGCAGTGAAGAACTTTTACGCATCGCCAAAGCACACTATGAATCCTGCGGGATGGAAGAAATCTCTCTGCTCTCTCTTAATACCACCGATTACACTCCCCTGCCCCAACTGCTTCAGGAACTGGTGGAATTTGCTGCTCCGCAGGAGGTTTCAATTTCACTGCCGTCAACCCGTCTTGATTCCTTCACTGAATTCATCGGCAGGGAGGTTCGCTGCGTCCGACCCACAGGGCTTACTTTCGCCCCTGAAGCCGGCACACAGCGGCTGCGCGATGTTGTCAAAAAGCAAATTACTGAAGAAGAAATTATTGAGGGACTCAAGGCAAGTATCCGAGCCGGCTGGCAGCGCGTGAAATTTTATTTCATGATCGGTCTGCCGACAGAGACAATGGATGATGTTGATGCCATCCCGGAACTTGTCGGCAGAATGATTGACGCCGCTCGTGGTGTGGCAAAGGGGCGCGTGAAATTCAGCGTCAGTGTATCCAACTTTGTCCCGAAACCGCATACGCCGTTTCAATGGCTTGCGATGGATTCAAAGGAAAGTCTGCTTGAGAAGCAAAAACTATTGCGCAGGCTGATGCGCTGGAAAAATGTTGAATTGAAACTTCACGATGTGAACCTGAATTATCTTGAGGCGGTGTTTTCGCGCGGGGACCGGCGGCTGCTGCCTGTGCTGGAGGAGGCGTGGCGTCTGGGCTGCCGATTTGACGGCTGGGGGGAGAAATTCTCTACCGAACTTTGGCTTCAAGCATTCCGGCACTGCGATCTTGATCCTGATTTTTATGCACGCACTGAATATCCCTTAGATGCACCGCTGCCTTGGTCTCATATATCGGTTGGCGTGAGCGAGAAATTTCTAAAACAGGAACTTTTTAGAAGCAGGAAGTAGAGGGTAGAAAGGGAAAATAAAATTACGGAGGCAAAAATTTCCTTAAGCGCGAGTTTAACAAAGCGCTTGTGCAAAAATACTAATACAAGCAAAAATAATTAATGCCTAAATTGAGCGATTTTTAACGATGAATAATTTTGGAGTGCTGTGGCACGACACCGCTTTGATATACGGCGACGTGTCGCCGTAAGTGAAAGTGACATCGTGATGTCGCACTCCAAAGCGCTATAGTTCCCTACCTACAATGTTGTATCTTTTAAAATACAGAAAATGCTGGGAGGCGCGGTTCATTTCGCACCTTGATCTGTTGCGAGGCATCCAGCGCGCATTGCGGCGATCAGCCCTGCCGCTTGATTTCTCGCGCGGCTTCAACCCACACCCTATCATCTCATTTGTTACCAGCCCGTTGCCGGTCAGCTACACAAGCGAAACCGAACTGCTCTCCTTTACGCTCAAAAATGCTGTGGACATAGAACAGATAATCGCGCAACTGGCCCGCGCCTTTCCGCCTGGGGTAGTCCCTGTGGAAGTGCAAACCACAGATAAAAATACAACATCGTTATTTGAAAACAGTATTCGCTACTTAGTATTTTTGAAATCTTCTCAAACAGATCAAACAACTCAAACAGTAATAGAAAGCATCAACTTTCATCTGCCCGAAGGCTCGCAGTGTAAACAGATAAACTTTGATATAGTGGACGAAAGAAAAATATTTTCACAGAAAAACTCTCCTTTCATTTTAAGCGAACTTTTTTCAGATGTTTTCACCGTTACTTTACCACAGGAAAAACACCATTTCCGTCCAGACAGAATAATTTCGGAGCAATTCAAAGATATAAAATATCATATCCACAGGCAGGCATTGCAGGTTCGTATATCGGTGAATGGTTGCGCGGCTGGAATCGTAGTTCGGGGATCGTAGTTCGGGTAAAAGATAAAATTGAGTCCAGTGCAAAAAGTCCATTAGGCGCGATGTGGAAATCGCGCCCTACACATCTTATGGTAATGAAAAAGCAAGTTTCTTTGCGGTTTTTTTGTAGGGCGGCATATCCGTATGCCGTCGTTTAAAGAAATGATTTTAACTTTTTGAACTGGAATCAAAATTGAACTATTTATAGAAAGGGAGAAAAATTGAAAAGGGAATAATTGCGGGATTATAAGTGCTTCAGTTTTGATATGTTATCTATCTGACCTGAGACGAGAATAATATCGTTTTTCTTAAGAATATCATTACCGCCGGGGATTCTATTTATTTCCGAGCCTCGTTTGATTGCAACTACATTGATTCCGTATTTTGCCCGCAGTTCAAGTTCGGACAGCGGCTTGTTGCACATATTATCCGGAACATTCATCTCAACGATAGCGAAGCCGTCCGCCATCTCTATATAGTCAATCAGTATCGGCGAGGCGATAATCTTTGCAAGTTTTATCCCTGTCTCCTGTTCTGGATAGACGATTTTATCTGCGCCTATCTTGCTCAGAATAAGTCCGTGATAATTATTAAGTGCGCGCGCTATGACATTTTTAACACCGATTTCTTTCAGCAGAAGAGTCGTAAGAATTGAGGATTCTATATTTTCCCCTATACCGACCACGACAGTATCAAAGGTTTTCAGCCCTGCATCTATGAGCGAATTGATATTTGAGGAATCAAGTATAAGTCCATGAGCGGCGAAAGGCAGTATCTCGTTGACCCTTTGCTCGTCGTTATCAATAGCAAGGACTTCAAATTTCATTTTTGACAATTCCTTGACGAGGGTTGAGCCGAAGCGGCCTATTCCGATGACTGCGATTTTTTTCATTGGATTTTTATCCGATAAGGATATTTTCTTCCGGCATGCGGAAGGTTTCTTTTCTGGAAGTCGTTATAAAAACCATTGCGATTGTCAATGGACCGACCCTGCCGCAGAACATAGTGAAGATGATAAACACCTTCTGTGCGGTTGTCAATTGTGGTGTGATGCCTGTGGAGAGACCGACTGTGCCTGCTGCGGAGACGACTTCAAAGAGCGAGTTGAGCAATCCGAAGTCCTTAGCGCACAGCATCAGGAGGGTGGAGGAGGCGACAAGGCCGAAGTAAATCAGTGCGATAGTATAGGCGCGCAGGAGGAGTTCGTTCGGGATGCGGCGTCTGAAGAATTGGACATCTCTTCTCCCGCGCGCGATTGCCCATAATGAAGCCATCAGCGCGCCGAAGGTTGTGGTTTTTATGCCTCCGCCTGTGCTACCGGGCGATGCGCCGATGAACATTAGTATGATGATGAGAAAAAGGCTCGCCGTTGACATTGTTGCAATGTTTATAGTATTGAACCCTGCCGTGCGGGATGTTACCGATTGAAAAAATGATATTTGGAGCATGTCCCAGAAGGATTTATTCTGATAGATTGGCGAATTATAGAAAGATTCAACAACGAGGATTCCGATAGTTCCGCCGAGTATAAGCAAGGCTGTCGTTGTTAGTGCCACTTTGGAATGTAGGCTGAGTTTTTTTGTGTGTCTGTATTCAGTCAATTCAATCAATACAGTGAAGCCGATGCCGCCGAGTATGATCAGCGAACTGAATGAGATGACAATCAAGGGATCGTTGTAATATTTGATCAGGCTGTCCCTGAAAGGGCTGAAGCCTGCGTTGCAGAAGGCTGAGATTGAATGAAAGACGGCGAGGTAGAGCGCCTTGAGGAATGGGAAATCTCCTGCCCATCTTATTGTCAGTATAACGGCGCCTATCGTTTCAATGATAACCGTTATAAGAAAAATCATTTTTACAATTTTTATTATATTTGCCACAGAGAGGCGGTTGAGAGCCTCTCTGAGGGCAAGATGGAATTTGAAAGATATGGAGCCGCCCATATATATTACCGCGAGGGTGGAGAAGGTCATGATGCCCAGTCCGCCCAACTGGATTAGGATGAGAACGATGCACTGCCCGATGAGGGTGTATTTAGTGCCGGTATCAACTACTACCAGACCCGTAACGCAAACAGCGGAGGTGGAGGTAAAGAGCGCATCAATGAAGGAAATTGGCGAGGCCGTGCTGAAGGGGAGACAAAGAAGGACTGCTCCGGTTAATATCGCTGATGCGAAGGATAATGCCAGCATCTGCTGTATGTTTAAAGTAAGTTTTTTCGTGAAAGCACTCCTTTTCGGTGTAATTATCAGTGATGAGCGTTCACCTATTCAGTCCACACATTATTCTCCCCGAAGATTCGTCTTGCTATATGTATGAATTCAGGAGAGAAATGGATATTGTGGTCGCGAAGGCGTATTTTTTTCTCCCCTTCATTGTTTTCAGAGATGTGAACAATTACAGCGGTGCTGCCGCGGTTGGAGCGCACGAGGTGTTTCATCTCTTCAATCAGGTTTCTGCCTTCATCGTTTTCGGTGGATGGGATGATACGGATGTGAAGTTTGTTGGGTGGCTGCGGCTGGGACTTAATTTTTTTCTTCATGCCGCGGTAACTTGCAAGTTCATCACATACGATGGAGGGTTCAATGACAACATCTTCTTCTGAGATTTCGCGGTGGCGCATCAGCACCCTGCCTGTTACTGCTACTATGTTATCAACTTCAAGTTCTTCAATGTAGCGTTCGCGTTCGCGCTCGTAGAAGCGGACGATTATTTTGCCGGTGAAGTCCTCCAGTTCAATGATTGCCCACATGGATGAGCCGCTTTTAGAGGGGTATTCGCGGAAGCGCGTGATGATGCCAGCGACAGCGACCTTTTTCCTTTCGGTCGGGTCAACACTGGCGAGGTCTGCTGCTGTTGTATCGGCTTTGGTCTTTACCCAGTTGCGATAGGGGTCAAGGGGATGGTGAGAGAGATACAAGCCGAGCAGTTCCTTCTCATCGGCGAGGAGTTGCTTGATGTCAAATTCAGGTATGTCGGGCAACTGTATATCGCCGACGGCTGCTTCGTCCTTCAAGGTGTCAAAGAGGAGGATTTGCCCTGCATCGCGGTCGCGCTGGGAACTTCTGGATATTTCAGCGGTTTTATCAAGGACAGCCATTTTCTGGGCGCGGTAGCCGGGGAGCGAATCCAGTGCGCCTGCGCGGATAAGCGATTCAAGTGTTTTTATATTCACGGTTTTCATGTCGACGCGCTGGCAGAAGTCAAGGAGCGAGCGGAATCCTCCGCCTTTTTCGCGCGCTGCGACAATGGCGTCAATCGCGCCCTCGCCGACATTCTTAATCGCTGCAAGACCGTAGTAAATCCTGTTCTCAACCGGCGCGAAGATTTTGTATCCGACATTTATGTCCGGCAGCATCACTTCTATGTTCATCTGCCGGCAGTCATCTATGTATTTTGCGATTTTTGCGGTGTCGCCCTTGAGGCTCGTCAGGAGGGCTGCCATGAATTCAACAGGGTAGTTTGCCTTCAGGTATGCGGTCTGGTATGCGAGGTAGGCATAGGCGGCGCTGTGGGATTTGTTGAACCCGTAGCCAGCGAATTCAGCCATGAGGGAGAAGATTTTATCGGCGGTTTTCGGGGGTATTTTCTTTTCTGCTGCGCCGCTGAGGAAGGTGCCTTTGAGTTTTTCCATTTCCTTCGGGATTTTTTTGCCCATAGCGCGCCGCATAAGGTCGGCTTGAGCGAGCGTTAAACCGCCGACGACATTAGCGATGCGCATGACCTGTTCCTGATAGAGGATTATGCCGTAGGTATCGCGCAGGATGGGTTCAAGGGAAGGAAGGAGGACGGGGATCTGGTGGGTTGAGGTCTGGCGGTTTTTGATGAATTCATCAACCATTCCGCCGCCGAGCGGGCCCGGGCGGTTGAGGGCGTTGAGGGCGATGAGGTCTTCAATGCAGGTGGGACGGACGCGTCTCAGGAGATTTTTTATGTTTGGTCCTTCAAACTGGAATACGCCGTCGGTGTCGCCGCGGCTGAAGAGATGGAAGGTCTTTTTATCGTTGAGCGGCAGTGAATCAACATCAATTTTCTCTCCTGTGCGCTCGTGTATGTATCTGACTGTGTCGGCGATGACGGTGAGGTTGCGCAGGCCGAGTATATCCATTTTCATCAGGCCTAACTTTTCAAGGTCTTCGTGAACAAGTTGTGTGAGTATGGATTCGTCGCGCGTGGATTTGTAGAGGGGGATATGGTTGGTCAGTGGGTCGCGCGAGATGACGATGCCGGCAGCGTGCGTGGAGATATTGCGCGGGTGTCCCTCAATCTTAGCGGAGATTTCAAGGAGTCTGCGGATGGTTTCGTCAGTGCGGTGGAGATGTTGGAGTTCATCAATCGCTCCCAGTGCGCCCTGGATTGTAACGGATTTTCCATCGGGCATGATGAAGGGGACGAGTTTTGCGATTCTGTCAACAGTTGGGAGCGGGATGCCCATGACGCGCCCCACATCGCGAATGGCGTTGCGTGCTTTTTCGCGCCCGAAGGTGATGATCTGGCACACATGGTCTTCACCGTATTTTTTGATTGCATAGTTTATTATCTCGCTGCGGCGCTCGTAGCAGAAATCAATATCAAAATCGGGCATTGATACGCGCTCGGGATTGAGAAATCGCTCAAAGAGGAGATCGTATTTGAGCGGGTCAATTTTTGTGATGTCAAGCGCGTAGGCGACGATGCTGCCGGCTGCCGAGCCGCGCCCTGGGCCAACGGGTATTTCGTTCCGACGCGCAAAGGTTATGAGGTCCCACACAATGAGAAAGTAAGGCGAAAACCCCATCTTTTTTATTACTTCCAATTCAAAGTTGACCCGCTCCCGTATGCCCTCGTGCACCGCAGGATATTTTTTGCTTATCCCGTCCCAGGTAAGTTCTTCAAGGAATTCATCCGGCGATTTTCCCCCAGGCACATCAAATTTAGGTAGAAATGTTTTTTCTATTTCAAGTTCAACATTGCAGCGCTGGGCGATCTCCGCTGTCAGTGTCAGGGCGTCATCGTATTTTGGGAAAAGTTTGGACATCTCTTCCAGACTCTTGAGGTAAAATTCTTTTGATTTAAATGACAGCCGCTTTTCATCCTCAAGTATCCTGCCCTGCTCTATGGACATAAGCACTTCCTGCGTCAGGTGTTCTTCAGGGTTAATGTAGTGGACATCGTTTGAGACAACGAGAGGGATGGAAGTTTCTTCTACGAATTCAATCAGGAGGGGGATAAGTTTTTGCTGTTCTTCCAGCCCGTGGTTCATAATTTCAATGAAGAAATTGTTTTCGCCGAAGGTTTCAAGATACCATTCGGCGGTTTTTTTAGCCTTTTTCTGCTGTCCTTTGAGCAGAAGTGATGGGATTTCGCCCTGCTGGCATGAGGAAAGGGCGATCAGACCATCACTGAGTTCAGCGAGTATTTCTTTATCTATTCTCGGCTTGTAATAGAAGCCGCGGATGTAAGATTCTGAAACGAGGCGGATGAGGTTGTGGTAGCCGGTCTGGTTTTCAGCGAGGAGGATGAGGTGTGTCAAAGGTTTGTCTATGGGGTGTTCCTTGTCCACCATGCGGCGGGGGGCAAGGTATAGTTCGCAGCCGATGATGGGGTGGATTCCTTTTTCGTGCGCCTGCTGATAGAACTTGACCATGCCGAACATGTTGCCGTGGTC
>JBFMBQ010000468.1:0-10093 GCA_040755115.1 bacterium | reverse complement strand
TGATGTCGCACTCCGAAATTTAAAGACCTCAAACTGCGGGTTTCCATTAATAACCCATAGAATACCAGCCGTAAAGAAAAAATTTAAATTCCATTCAAACCACGATTTTGTTAATTTATAAGGAAGCGTTTTTTAGTGCTTATCCGTAAATTCGCCACTAAAACACAAAGTAAGGGCAAATAATTATTTGCCACTACACAAAAAATTCGTGTGTGTTTGGTGCTTTCGTGATTTTGTGGCAAGAGGTAAGTGCTTATCTATTGCGATAATCATTTAAGACTTTTTCGGTCGTTTTTATATCAGCCGCGGAAGAAAGAGACTGGCGCAGGCGTGCAGAGGACGGCAGTCCATGTGTATAGGCAATAAGGAATTTTCGCATCTGCCGCACTCCGCGCTTTTCTCCCATCTGCCCTACATGCAGCCGAAGATGACGAATGGCTATCTCAATTTTCTCCTCTGCCGCTGGCGGCGGGAGGATTTCGCCGGTCTCGTAGAGTTTGCGCGTGCGCCCGATGATTGTGGGGTCTGAAAGACAGGCGCGCCCGATCATCACCGAATCACAGCCTGTCTCCGCCAGCATCCGCTGCGCATCCTGCGGCGTGTTTATATCTCCCGAACCTATCACGGGCACACTTACCGCCTCCTTTACACGCCGTATCAGCGACCAGTCCGCTTTGCCCTTGAAGCCTTGCTCACGCGTTCGGGGATGAACGGCAATCGCGGAGACCCCATTCTGCTCGCAAATCTGTGCAAGTTCAACTGCGTTGATTTCATCCGCACTCCAGCCGGAGCGCAGTTTCACCGTAACGGGCAGCCTGATGCTGGCAACCACTGCACGAACAATTTCGGCGGCGAGTTCAGGATTTCGCATCATCGCTGCGCCGGATTCTCCCTTGACTACCTTGCGCACCGGGCATCCCATATTGATGTCAACCGCCGCCGCCCTGCCAGTCCCCTCAATCACACCCGCTGCACGCGCCATCACATCAGGGTCGCTGCCGAAAATCTGCACAACATAATCCACTCCCGATGGGACTTCCCCGATCATCTCCATTGTCTTTCTGCCGCCTTGAACCAGACCATGACTGGTGATAAGCCCGGAATAAATCATATCGCAGCCGTATTCGGCAACGATACGAAAGAAGGCGGTCGTGCTGTAACCAGCCATCGGGGCAAGGATTATTCGGTTCTTGAAACACAGATTATTCATATTAAAATTTTTTGTCGGGGAAAACCCTTTTTGCAAAAAGGGTTATTCCCCGAACCCCTTTCCAAAAAACTCTCGGAAGTTTGGACAAATCTTTTCACAGTGAGTATTAATAATCAAGGTAAAAATATCTATACTCGTCAAAATGAGATTTTCCAGTTGATGAAATTATACATACAATAGACCTGAAGCGCCGCGAGCGCCAGCGCCAGCGCCCAGCGCAGTGGCTTCCAGCGGATAAGTTCACCGAGCACCATAAATGCTGGAAATGCTGCGAGCACATAGCGCGGCAGTCCGAACAGTTTCGTCGCACTCATCGCCACCAGCACGACGGCGAGGCTGTAAAAACCATACGCTGCCCCCAGACGACGAAAAACCAGAATGCTCAAAATTATGAAAATCACTGCCGATGTTAGGTCAAGGGCGACGGTGAAGTTCAAGTCCATCGCCGCCTCATAGAAAAAGCTGAAAATCGGCGAGGTGAGATGATGCCCCCAGTGTTTCTGTGCCTCAAAATATGCGAAAAAATCGCCTGTTAGTTTGTAAAGATAAAGAAAATAAGTCAGTCCGCCTATCGGCATAAGAAATAAAAAGAAAAAATCGCGGTGGCATTCGCGGAGGCGGAATCTTTTCTGAGACAAATATTCCAGCACCATCGCCGGGAACAGAATAAGACCTGTCAGGCGCGTCGCGCCTGCAAGCATCCCAGTTACACCGCATAACCACCATACACGGCGGCGCGCACTTAAAAATGTCGCAACCGCAAGCATTATCAGAAGCGACTCGCTGTAAACGCCCGAAAGCAGAAAGCCGGTCGGAAATAAGAGCAGAAACAAAACACCCCAGAACGCAGCCACCCCGCCGAGTTTTTCGGATGTCAGGCGATAAAGCAGGACACAAAGCAACAAAAGACAAAGGTTGGAAATTATCAGTCCTGTCAGCACCTGATTCCCGATGATGCCGGCGATAATCTTGATTAAAAAAGGATATAATGGGAAAATCGTAATATTGCTTTGCGCATCCGGACGATAATGATACCCCTCACGGACGACCTGAAGGAACCATAGCGCATCCCACCGCCGCCAGGGTTCAAGAAAAATATTTTCCTTCTGAAGACCGCCGTGCCACACCGGGCTCGTCTGCGGCAGTTCACAGCCCCAGAAACCATAAATCAAACAGGTTACAGCAAAAATCCACAGCCGAGTTGCAACGAAAAGAAGGATGGGGATTTTACAGGACGAAAAATTATTTTTATTGTTCAAATTAAATTCGCACAAAATATTTTTTACAGGAAAATTTTAGCATAAATCTTATGACATGCTTATCTGATTTTTACAATTAAAAATTTTTCATGCGAAGGGAGAAAAGGGGGAAAGGGGGGAAAGGTTCAAGGTTCAGGGTTCACGGTTGTTGAAAAACTAAATTTTTCTCGCAAAGGCACAGAGGGCGCAAAGTTTTAAATGAAATGGACGGGACAAGCCTTTCGCGTGATCTAATTTAAGAAAATAAGTTATAATGGTTATTGAAATATCTATATGCGATTTCATACCACATCAAATATTTTTATCCTGTCCGTCTTTTTGTGGGTTCTGACACTATCGCTTCAGACATCGCTCCACGCCTACACCGATGTAGAGAATCCTTTCGGCATAAATGCGCACATTTACTACGACTACAACGAGGCTGGCAGGATAGCGGAAATGGGGGTGAAATGGACGCGCTGCGATTTCAATTGGAGCAGCATTGAGCGCGAAGCAAAAGGCTCTTTTGACTGGTGGACGATGGACACTATGGTAACGGTCGCACACAACCACGGTATTCAGATTCTGGCTGTTCTCGGCTATAGCCCATCTTGGGCTACGACCGCGCCACAGGATGCCGAGCAGCCCGACCATTGGCCGCCTAAGAACAATGAGGACTATAAAGATTTCGTCCGCGCAGTTGTTGAGCGATACGACGGCGACGGCATTGACGATATGTCAGGCTCATTCAAAGTGCAATATTACGAACTGTGGAACGAGCCTGATATTGGATTTTATATGGGGACGGCGGAAGAGTATGTGCAGACACTGGTCGCAGGATATGAGGGTGCGAAAGAGGCTGACCCGAACTCGGTCGTGCTTATGGGCGGTTTGTCTCGCGGAGGCAAGGACGGCGACTGGATTGACCGCATGCTGGCTGCAATGAAAGCCGCAACCGATACCGTAACTTTTGACATCGCCAACAACCATATCTATGAAGACCCCGACAATGTGCCCGCAAGAATCCAGCGTTTCCGCAATTCCTTCCTCAATTTCGGAATTGATGTGCCGCACTGGTATACCGAAGGTTCAAAAGGCGCAACGCAACCGGAACACGAACCCGAACAGGTCAAAGCGGTCGTCAAATTCTTCGCCAGATACCTCGCCAATGGTGTGGACAAATTTTTCTGGTATATGTGGCAGTACGGACCAAGCGATTATGGAGAAGGATTTTTCTACCCCGATGGTTCGCGCAAGCAGGGTTACTATGCCTATCAGACAATGTCCAGCCTCGTATCGCCGCGATATTACGACCCATCTCTGAAAATCCTCACGAGCGAACTTGAACAATACGGCTTCACAGACCCATCGGGCGCAACCAGCACGCTGTATCTGTTGATGAGTTCCGATGGCGAATCACACGACCTGCGTCTCGCCTACCCCGCACAAGCGATGGATTACATCACCGCCACCGGCACCGCCACGCGCATCACTGTAGAGGAAGACGGTCTATACTCTCTCACCGTGTCCGATATGCCTTTCTATCTGCGCGAAGTGAAAGAAGAACTGACAGGTCCCGCTATACGCTATCCTTCTTCCAACAGCGTTGTCGGCAATCCTAAAATCAATTTCACCTGGGATGTCTATCCGGATGCAATTAAATATTCACTTGTCCTGAGTCGGGACCCTTCATTCGCAGATTTTTATACAAGCCGATACGACAACATCGCCACTGCAACCTATCAGCCCGACATGACACTCACCGACGGAAACTGGTATGCAAGGACAATCGCTTTCACGCCCGCCTTCACAGAAATTTATGGTCCCACCATTCCCTTCACTGTGGATACAACACCGCCCCCCGCCCCGCAAATCGCCAGTTTCTCGCCCTCCAATCTCCTCTACTTCGGCAGCGTGCAGATTGTTTTTCCCTCACCCACAGACCCCGATGCCGTGCAATACAACATCTACCGCAGCGATAAACTGGAAAACCTCGGCGATGTCGTCCATTCCACCGTCAGCAGTTCAGACTTGAGTTTCATTGACCGCTTGGGCGAAGACATTGACAACAAAATTTACTATTACAGAATATCCGCCCTTGATGCAGCGGCGCCGCCGAATGAAAGTGAGCCATCGGAGACTTATCTCGCTTTCCTCAAACTTGAATCACCTTTTTATGCGGGCTGGAACCTGATGGGGTTTCCGGGCTTGGCTGTGCTTACCGCATACACTCCCCTCGCAACCTATATGGAGGGCTTCGGCTGGGACAATGGGCAATATGATTACTACGACGGCACAGACGCCAGCCTGCTTGACCCCGCAAAGGGATACTGGATTTACAACGATGAAACAACAGCGCAGGACAACCTGATTGCAACCGGACAGTTAGGCAATCCGAAGGTTCAGGAATTTAAACTGGACACTGGCTGGAACCTTGTCCCGAATCCCTACCCATTCCACATTCAATGGTCAGATTCTACGGGCGGTCCGACTCTGAAGCGCACCGATACCGGTTCGCCTGTTGTGCTGTCCACAGCGGTAGCAAACGGCTGGATTCGCAAAGATGTCTTTTACTACGAAAACGGCGCTTATGTCAAAGTAACCGATAACGGGAACGACTCAATACCGCCATTCCGCGCCTTCTGGATCAAGGCACAGACACCATGCTCGCTGATTCTCCAGATTCCTTATTGAACTCGGATTATTCATGTAAGGGGAGAAAGGAGTGAAGATGGGTGAAAAGGGAATGTCAAGGTTGTGCCCTTAACTTAAATCATTTGAACTCTTTTGACTATTCAAATATAATCTCAATGTATCAACAGGGAGGGTTTACAGGTTACCAGGCGGTAAAATTAATCCTAACCTGGCATAGCCAGAACCAAAAAGGAATAAAAAATTAAACCGCAGAGAACGCAGAGAACACGGAGAAATACTTTGACACGGATTAACACGGATTCACACAGATGTATGGGCGCACTGCTTGCGCCTATACAGAAATCTGCGAAAATCCGTGTAAATCTGCGTCTAAAAAATTTCTTGCCATTTTGCGTAGAAGTTCAGTATTAAGACACTAATAACAGAATCCTGTTAATCCTGTCAAAAAAAATAATTCAAACATACAATGAAACTGAACGAGTTGCTCACAGCGATGGTTGAACAGAGGGCATCCGACCTTCACCTGAAAGTAGGTCGCCCGCCTTCCCTGCGCGTTGACGGCAAACTTACGCCGACGGATTTTGAGCGGCTGCGGCAGCAGGACATAGACAACTTCATCCTTGACATACTGAACGATTCAGATAACGACCGTCTGCGCGAGAGACGCGGTATTGATGTGGCATACAGTCTGGCAGGGGTGTCTCGCTTCAGAGTGAACATATTTTACCAGCGCGGCACGCCCGCAATCGTCATCCGCACTATCCCGTTCAACATCGCAACGCTTGAGGAACTCGGTATGCCCGATAAAGTGCGCGAACTAGCGGAGGAGAAAGCAGGTCTCTTGCTCATCACTGGTCCAGCGGGCTGCGGAAAATCCACCACGCTGGCTGCGATTGTGGAACACATCAACATGAACTTTGAAAAAAATATCGTTACGATTGAAGACCCCATTGAGTTCCTTTTCAGCGACAAGATGTCATCTATCGTGCAGCGCGAGGTCGGGATGGATACCCCGTCGTTCGCCGAGGGGCTGCGCATGGTCTTCCGCCAGGACCCCGATGTCATCGTCATCGGGGAGATGCGCGACCTTGATACAATCCAGACCGCTATGGGCGCAGCGGAGACGGGGCATCTGGTGTTGAGCACTCTGCATACGATGGATGCCGCCCAGACCGTTGATCGCATCGTTGATTCCTTTCCATCCTCACAGCAACACCAGATCAGAGTCCAGTTCAGCCAGACACTTAAAGGCATCCTCTCACAGCGACTCGTCAACCGCATGGACATCGCCGGACGCTACGCCGCCGTTGAAATCTTGACTAACTCACCGTCCGTCTCTGAACTTCTTCTCAACGGCAAAACCGGCGAACTGTATGAGACCATCCGCACATCCGTTGAAGATTACGGGATGCAGACGCTTGAACAATCGCTGATATGTCTTTCCGTCCATGAAATAATAGATTACGAAGAAGCCGTTCGCGCCGCTGCGAGAATACCCGAACTTGAAGGCGCGTTGCGATCGCTGTATCCGGATTATATTTAATAAGTAGGAGTAGACAGTAGGTAGTAGGTAGTAGGTAGTAGGTAGTAGGTAGGGGAAAATTGAAAGAATTTTGATGGGAAAACCTGACCTGAAATCCCGTATATTCAAAATCATTGGAGGCGACCATGCCAGAATCAGCGAGTGATTATGCCGCCCTGTTAAGAGGCGTGCGTGAGCGCGAAAACCTGAAACTTGAAATACATCAACTCCAGTTGCGGCTCGCCGAAACACAGAGCCGCCGCAAGGAACTTGAGGAATACACGGCGCAACTTGAGAAAGCCGTGCAGGATCGCGACGCCGCACTTGAAGAGCTGCGCAACCAGATCACCGACAAAAGCAAGGGGCTGCTTGCACGGCTCAGACAGCAGGAGGAAACCATCGCGCGCCTCCAGAGCGCACTCCAGGAGAAACACCACGAACTGGAAGAGGAACGCATCAGGGGCGGGTTCTATAAAAAGAAATGAATTAGTAGGTAGTAGGTAGTAGGTAGTAGGCAGGGAAAAAACTTCACGACACATTACGCAGTATCTACTAAAATCAGGAAGATATAAGAAAAAGTTTTTCGCTTTCTACCATCTACTTTCTACTATCCACTAACAAAACGGGGGATCAAAAATGGGAAAATTTCTTGTAACTGGTGCATGCGGATTTACCGGCTCACACGCCGTTGATGTGCTGATTGAAAAAGGCGAGGATGTGCGCGCCACCGATTTACCGGGTGCGGATAGAGATTTCCTGCGCAAGGGTGTGGAATTCGTCCCTGCCGACCTGACGAGCGGTCAGGGACTGGATAAGTTGGTGGAAGGCGTTGAAGTGATCTTCCACACAGCGGCGGTCTTCAGTTTCAGCGCAACCTGGACGATGCTCAAGACGGTGAATGTTGAAGGCACGGAAAACCTCTGCCGTGCCGCACTGGACGCGGGAGTGAGAAGGATTATGTCCATGAGCACAATCGCCGTCTATGGCAGACCGCGCGCAAGCGTAGTGCCGCTGAAAGAGGACAATCCGAAAAATCCCGACACGCTGTATGGGCGTTCCAAGCACGAGCAGGATGAGACGCTTAAAAAATTCTGCGCGGAACACGGGATGCAATGCACTATCATACGACCGGGCGTCGTCTATGGGCAGAGAAATACTTATGGCGCAGCGGATTTGATCTTTGCGCTGAACCGCCTGTTATTCGTCCCCGTGCCATATAATTTTGATTTTATAATGCCGCTTGTGCACGCGCGCGATGTCGCCGGCGCAACTTACCATCTGTGTCGGCGCGACGATGCGGCGGGGGAGGAATACCATGTGGTTGACCCAACGAAGATGCAGGTGAAGTTTTTCATCGCCTTCATAGCGGCGATTTTCGGGAAGCCTACGGTTCCTGTTTTCATCCCTAAAAAACTCGCCGTCAGCGCGGGGAATCTTGCCGCCGACCTCGCCACGGCGGTTTCGCAACGGCTGACGCACGGGAAGCCGTTTATAGAGAAGGACACGGTTGAATATGTTACAACAAATTACGATATTTCGTGCGAGAAACTGATGGATACGGGTTATGAATTTGAGTATCCAGATACGCGGACGGGGATAATAGAAACGATAGAGTGGTATCGGAAGGAGGGGTGGTTGAAGTGATTATTTTGACGCGGATTTACGCGGATTGGCACGGATTTTTCATCGTTTAAAAACAAATTAATATGAACATCAATGGAGGAAAAAAGTGAAGGGGCAACTTACAAAAGAGTTACTTGCGTTTGAATCTGACCATGCGTGGATCAATGAAAATCTGGAAACCCTCTTAGCACAATATAACGACCAATGGATTGGAGTTAAGAATGGTCAGGTGATTGCAAGCGCCCCGGATCTGGCAGACCTGTTGTCTAAGTTGGCAGATCCGGCTCATACATGTGTTGAGTTTATTACGCGTGAGCCTCTGGAGATGGTGCTGTGATAATCAAAGGGCGATTTATCGGAGATGCACCATACTTTTCTGTTCACCTGGGTTCTGCTCACTTTCAAGGACTGGTCTGGTTTCTGGCGGACACCGGAGCGTCCCGCACAACCTTGCTGGACCGTGATGTAAGGCAATTGGGCATTCCTGTTGAAGTTATGGAACCTGCCTCGTTGCCCATTGTCGGCATTGGAGGCAGTGTTCGTTCATTTATGATTCGTGAAGTTGAGATAACTATGCCATCGGGAGAGGGCGATGTTGTACTGCATCAAGACCTATGGGTCGTCCAGCATGATTTGGGTCAGTTACCTCCAGAAGAAGTTGCACGCATTCTCAGACTTCCTTCCATTGTGGGGCGTGATTTGATCAACCGGTTTCATTTCACATGCGGCTATCAGGCTGGAATCGTGCAATTAGAGCGCTATGGTTGAAGTAATTTTTTTGATGCTGAGGACGCTGATTGTTTATGATTGACGCTGGTTTTTTCTTGGCGCGGATTGCGGGGTTTTGCACTGACTGCAAAATTAGGAGGCTAACAAAATGACTAATGGTAAAAACCGTAAAACTCGTCTCCCTGAAGTAGAAAAAGCACATGAGTTTCTCGAGATTGTACGTGATTTTACTGACCCAAAAGATGCTATTAGAGAAGCAATTAGTAACGCTATGGACTGGGATGCGACAGAAATTAAAATCATAGTTACTGTGGATAAAACGCGACCCGAAGAAGAAATAATCATTGAAATAAAAGATAATGGAGTAGGTCTTGATGAAGAAAGGCTTGAGGCATTCTTTGATCTTGGACGATCAACTACAAACAAGTCAAATTCTTCAAGTATGAAAATTGGATACAAGGGACATGGAACAAAGACATATTTGAACTGTCGGCAAATTGAAGTTGAGAGCGATAGCCATGAATCCTCCGTTTACGCAATAATGGATTCTCCACTACAAAAATTGATGAATGGTGAAATACCTGAATACGAGTATGACGTAGAATCAAAAATGAATAATGAAACTAAAACAAAAATAATAATTCGTGGTTACAACATGAACCGTAATATAAGAGATTTTGGGCATAATGTATTGAAAGATTACATTATATGGCACACATGTTTTGGTTCTGTAGAAAAAGAATTTGGAATAGAAATAAACAATGACAAGAAACTTTACTTGCAAGGATTAGGTAAAAATCAGCCCGAAAAAATAGATTTTGGGCATATATTTCCGCAAGAAAATTCTGACTTAAAAAGGTTACAAAAAGACCGCCCAGGCGATTGGACAAAAACATTCGTAAAAAAATGGATTTTTAATGGACGGCAAATAATTGATAATCCTAGCAAATTTGTTGATATCGTATTTTATATTGAGGGTGACGAAGCTAAGAGAGCCTACAATCCTATGATAAGAGTTCGTGGAAAAACACCAGAATATGGTATGTATAAGGTTGAGGATATGTATGGACTGTGGGCGTGCAAGAATTACATTCCAATAAAACGTTATAATGAATG
>JBFMBQ010000467.1:0-10824 GCA_040755115.1 bacterium | reverse complement strand
AAATGAAGGGACATAACTGGAAAAACCGAATTTTTCGTTTGAAATCGAAAAATCCAGTTTTCTATAAAAACTCCTTTTTTCATGCTATTATTTGCTTGTCCAAAAAATTTTAACTGGACAGTAGTGTGCTAATGTCAATAATTTTTTTTAAATTTCCCAATATTGAAAATTGAAGGGATGTAGTGTAATATAGAGCATTACAGTGTAAATTTGGAGTGGGGTGGTATTTCACCGCTTTGTCATGCGGCGATATAACGCCGTAAATGAAAGCGACAATAATTGTCGCACTCCATATTGAAATTAATGTAATAATATCACCACGATATATGCAGAACACTCATTACAGCGAAGGCGAAATGTGGGAAACGCTGAAAGCGGTTTCCTGCGTAATCGGCTGCCATGGCGTATATGACGATGAACACCCCGCCCGCATGGCTGAGATGGCTCGCCGCATCGGGAATGAACTCGCAATGGAGCCGCAGCACATCCGCGCGATGGAATACGCAGTGCTGCTCCACGACATCGGGCAACTGCATGTGCGTGAAACAATTATGCGCAAGCCCGGGCGCCTCACTCGGGAAGAGTTTCTTGAAGTTCAGGCACACCCCATAGAGAGCGAGAAAGTCATCAGTCTGATGCCTCACATGTCGCTTGCCGCCCACTGGGTGCGCTGGCACCACGAGTGGTGGGACGGCAGCGGCTACCCCGACAGGCTGCGCGGCGCGCAAATCCCGCTGCCGTCGCGAATACTCGTCGCCGTTGACGCTTTTGCTGCAATGCAATGTGACCGCCCATACCGCGGCGCTATGACACGCGAAGAGGCTCTGAACGAACTGCGGCTGATGGCAGGCATACAGTTTGATCCTGTCGTCGTGAAAACCATTCTTAAATTATCGGAAAAAAATATGTTGTAATCTATTTCTCGATTTAATCCTAACCTGGCAGAGCCAGAACCAAAAATAAAAAATGAAACCACAGAGAACACAGAGGGCACAGAGAAACACAGAGAAAGAAAATTTTTTGCGCTTCCAGCGCAAAAATGTTTCTCTGCGTTTTTCCTCTGCGTTCTCTGCGTCTCTGCGGTTAATAATTTTCTTGCAACTTTGCGCTTAAGTTCAGTTGTAAAAAACTAAAATCATTTCATATGGAAAAATTACTGCACAAAATTCCGCTGACTGGCTGGGTCTGGAGCGAGACCCGTTCCCTGACCTTCAATTCCGTCTTCTGCCCCTTCGCCGGAAACGCCACGCTTGCCACTATGTTCAAGGAAGATGGAAAAGAGGTAATCCTGACCGACCTGCGTCTGTCCAAATACCGCATCGGGAAGGCGCTCGTAGAAAATTCTCTTACTATTCTTGACCCCTTTGATGTGGACGAACTGACAGCGGCAAATCCTCAAAAGCAGAAAATCATAACAGCGCTGGCGGACACTTACGGCATCAGACCTGGCGAGGCTGAATGGCTTGATAATTACCACGCTAACATTGAAAAACTTACAGATGACTACAAAAAGGACCTTGCCCATTGCATTGCAATGAAAATCATACATTACATTTTCTCGTTGAAGGGCGAGGCTGCGGGAGTCCAGCCGGAAGAAGACCTCACACCGACCTTCTGCTATTACCTTGACTCAACAAACGATAAAATATTCTCCAACAACAAACAGTGCATCGCCAATAACGATGATGCGAACGAACTGGTAAGCAGTGTCCACACCGATGCAATGTATTTTTACGCACCGCACCCGAGCGGCTGTATGGAGATGGGAAAAGAGACCCGCCTCGTGGAACTGTTCAACCACTACTGCTCAGAAGGAGAACTTGGCAAACAACTTAAATGTCCATCTAAAGGGCTTGGCGCTGTCCTTAAGGACAAGAAGAGTTATTGCGCCGCACTTGAAGAATTTCTTGAAAGAGCGACTCACATACCTTTATGGATTATATGTTCCAATGCCGCCACACGCCTGATCTCAGACTCGGAAATGACCCGTATTCTTGAAAAATTCAAGAAAAATGTAAAAAGCCTGACGAAAGAACTTTTTCTGGGCAAAGACAAGTGGACTGAATATCTGTTTATTGCGACTGATTAGTCTGCATTATCAATATTAACTCCAGCGCAAAAAGTTCGTTGAAAAACTAAAGATTTCGCGCAAAGGCGCAAAGAGCGCAAAGAAATTCGCGGAAATTCGCAGAAAAAATCTGTGTTTATCTGTGTTCATCTATGGTTCCATGTCTTTTTCACCAGCCTGTTTAACCCTGAACCGTGAACCGTAATTAAAAATTTTATCTATACGGAACTTCTTTTTGTTATGCATGTCGTTATAATAAAAGGATTAAGGAGGACGAAATGAAAACTTTAAAGCATCGCGGCTCGTTGAAACAAAAGATTGAGCGGTTCATTGCACCGATGGTTTTTGCGGCAGTATCTACAGTTGTCATTATCGGCTGTTCGTCGTCTTCGTCGCCTGCGCAGAATAAAGAAAAAGCGCAAGCCACAGGAGTTACAGATGAAATAAAGGAAAAATACATCTGTCCCAACTCCGGTCTGTCTATAATAGAATCTGAAAAGGAAGGGGCGCTGTGCCCCGATGGGCAGAAGGTGCTTAAAATCGTCGGATTGATGGTGGACGCAGGCTGGAGCCGTGACGAGATCCTCTCATCTATGGACATCTTCGTAATGGGACAATCCATCAGGGCGAGCGTTGACACCAATGGCAAGCCGCACATGGGGAAAGACGACGCCCCGGTTACAATGATTGAATTCACAGACATGCAGTGCCCTTACTGCAAGCGCTACAATGACACGACTTTCCCGACCATCAAACAGAAATACATAGACACCGGGAAATTGCGATATCTTCAAATAAATCTGCCCCTTCCGTTCCACAAGGATGCCCACAAGGCTGCGCAAGCGCTCTATTGCGCCTCGGATCAGGAGAAGTTCTGGGAGATGAGAGATGAGATGTTCAAAAATCAGGGGGCACTGTCGGTTGATGCGATTAAGGGATATGCAGGAAGGCTCGCACTGGACGCCGCCGCATTCTCCGCATGCCTTGACGGCGGCAAATACGAAAACCGCGTAAACGATGACCTGAAAGCGGCTCAAGCAGCCGGCATAAACGGCACGCCGGGCTTTGTGATCGCCCGCACCATAAATGCCACGACAATTGTCAAGGGAAACAAATTGAGCGGCGCGCAACCCACCGATGTCTTCGTGCAGGCGATTGAAAAGACATTGTCCAAATAATTTCAAATATCAAAGCCAAAATGACAAAAAATATGATCCACTAATTACACGAATTAACACTAATTTAATTCGTGAAAATCAGTGAAATTAGTGGATAAAATCTTATATTTGACATTTCAATCCTTCGCAGCCTTTTTTATCTTCAAAAACTCACGAGACCAGTTATTCTTTTTCGCCTCATCAATAATCAACAACCAGTCCGAATAAAACATTTTTTCGCCCGATACCCACCTGCCGTCAGTTACCTGAAAAAATTCTTTGAAGTCCTTGAAATCGCGGTCGGCGTGCATCTGGATCAGAACCTTCTCCAGTTTTTCAAGCACCTGTTTGCCGACACCCCCGCGCCTCACAATGAGCGAGTTCGTGAGCGTTGCAGAACATTCAATCGGCACAACTTCGCTGCCGCGCCGGTTTCCCTTTAAAATATATTCCATGCTCACCGAATCCATCACCACAGCGTCTATTTTATTGAACAGAACCGCCAGGAAAGCGGATTCGCGCGGCAGAACTTCAACCTTCTCAAGAAATTCAATCGCCGGAATCGGCTGATCGTTTTCTTTGAATAACAGGTTCAGCATCACCCAGTCGTCCTCGTCCGCAACGGCGACGCGGGCGTTCAGCAGATGGTCAACTGAAAGGAAGCCGCTCTCTTTCCTGGCATAGATACAGTAAGACGATGATATACGCCCATGGCTTTGATACACAAGGAAGGGGGCGATGTCGGAGCGCGGATTATTGAGCGCCATAGCATAGAAATAAGCGGGCAAGCCCGCGAAATCCGCCTCCCCCTTTTCAAGCGCGCTGACCACGCTGCCCCAGTCACGATAAGTCTTTAACTCTACATCGTAACCTGTTTTTCTGCGAAGAATCTTACGAAAACGGTTGTATAAATCTATAATTGTAGCAGAACCTTTGTTCAGAAACGACGGTGGCAGATTGAGTGCAAAAATAAAATGATCGGCTTTACGGGAGCGGTTGACCGCAAAGAGGGCTGGCGATGTCATACTTAAAACAAGGAATAAAATTACAGAAATCACCGCACCGCGCTTCGCCTCCATCGCATGAAAATTTTATATTCATAAATTATAAGTTGCAAATTCAGTAGAAAGCAGATAGTAGAAAGTAGTAAGGGATAAAACTTGTAATGAAAAAACAAGCGCACACAAAAGAATTGAATCCAAAAAGACCCGCACACAAAACTCATTCATCCCTATCTACGATCTACTACCTACTATCTACTAAACACAGCATTGTCCTCCGCTTCTCTCTGGTCGCATCCGCTCTTGTTTTGATAACTGCTGTGCTCGTCTACATCGGGATGGAATACCGCTATTCCCGCCTCCATCGCACAGAAGGCGAGGAGCGCGTGCGCCTCCTCACGAGCACCATAGCGCACGGCATCAAGAACCTCATCACCTCGCCGGTTGCGCACGACCAGATTCCGCAGGTGGTTGATACTGTCCTTGCGCGCTCCTTCAGCGGCGGGGAAATCATCACACTCTGCCGAATTCAGGACAGACAGGGAAACGAAGTTTATTCCTTTGCAGGGCGCGATCTCCGCATCGCGCCGAAAGAAGGCGGGGTACGGAGACCCCGCCCTACAGCGCCTGAATACACAAAAAGCGAAAAAACCATCAAAACAGATGTCTTCTCCGGCAGGGAAAAAGTCGGCAGCATTGAAATCCGCTTCATCCTGCGCAGCATCTTTGAAGCAGAAAAAATGCGACAGATAATAACCATCGGCAACACGCTGTCAACAATGATCCGCTCTTATCTTCTGCGTTTAGAATATTTCCAGATAAACGACCTGGTGCAGAAAATCACCGAAGAAGATAAGAATATCCTTTACTGTTCAGTAATCGGCGAGAACGGTGAAAACATCTTCACTTACAGAACCGGTGAGTATCGTGAATTGCTGACCGAGACGGTGGAGCGCCGCTCTATGAGTGTCGGCGCCGCGCAGCCTGTTGTTGTGCAGTCGCTGGACAGAGGCGGCGAGATCGTTGAAGCCGCCTTTGCCGTGGAACACGAAGGAGCGAAATTATGCACGGTGCGCATCGGCTACTCCATAAAGAACCTGCGAGCCTCTATCACGCGCGAAAGGCGCATTATGGGCACTCTCATTTTATTTTTCACACTCCTGTCCCTTGCACTTGCGGTCGCTGTGGCACGCAGTATCGCCCGCCCCATAGCCGCGCTCAGCAATGCAGTCAGGACCGCCTCCGTGAAAACGATAGAGAGCGAACTTGATTTCGCCCGCGCCGAGCAGGAAATGGAAAATATTTCAATAAACTTCGCTCAGGCGGCGGCGATACTTAAGGACCGCACCGACGAAATCGGCGAACTGACCGACTCATTCGCAGACCTCCTGAATATGCTTGCAAAGCGCTTCCGCGAACTGAAACACCTCTATCATAAGATGAGCCAGGCAGACCGCCTCAGCGCGCTCGGACAACTCTCCGCAGGCATCGCCCACGAAATCAATAACCCCCTGACCATCATCTCCACCTACATACAGATGATGAAAAGGCGCACCGGTCTTGATGAGGAATTCAAGGAAGAAATAAAGATAGTTTATGAAGAAATCCAGCGCATCGCCGGCAAGATCAAAGACCTCCTGTCGTTCGCACAGGAAACACCGGCAAAATTTGAAGCGACTGATCTGCATCAGTTCATCCGCGATGCGCTGTTGCTAACCCGCCACTCTATCAAGAAGAACCGTGTTGAACTTGTTGAGGATTTCACGGCAGGCGATGGACTGGAAGTCTCGCTTGATCGCAACCGTATGCGGCAGGTGTTTCTCAATCTCATACTGAACGCCATTCAGGCGATGGAAGGCGGGGGCGGAACGCTCACGGTAAAAACGCAGCGCTCTGAAAACGAGGGGAATGTCCGAATTTCCATTACCGATACCGGCTGCGGGATCAGTTCGGAGAACATTTCGCGGATATTTGATCCGTTTTTCACGACCAAAGGCGACGCTGAGGGCACCGGGCTGGGGCTGGCAATCTCCTACCGCATAGTGCAGGCGCATGGAGGCGAAATCACGGTTGACAGCGCATTGGGCGCAGGAAGTACATTCACGGTTATATTGCCCTTATGAATGTCAAAGTTCAAAAATTTAGTAAACAGCAACCAGCCAGTAATTATCAGCATGTTGGTTCAAGGTTCAACCTTGAACCAACATGAAATTCGTGTAATTCGTGGATAATTTTGCCACAACCGTTGCATTTTTGTCACAAATTTGCAAAAGTGTTAAAAAAAATATTTGTAAAATACCCAATTTACATTGGCATAGAAATTGATATAATAACCAGTGGCAAAACAATTTTTGTATAAATTCGTGAAATTCGTGGATAAAAATATAAACGAGGGGGTCGTAAAATGAAAAGGTATGCAGTTATTTCAGGTTTTTTGGTTTTCCTGTTCCTTTCAGCGAAAGCCTTTGCAAGTGAGGATATTGAATTCAAACTTGAATTCCCGCCATTACCATACCCGCCAACAATCTCGGATGTAACAAATTCAGCCGCGGTAACCGACTCTTTCACCGTCTATGCAAAAATTGAAGGCTCAACGCAGATAAAGGCGGTCTGTGTCATCAACGGACAGGAAGTCAGCGATCCCAATTCAGAACCTCTGTGCGAAGAACAAGAAAACTGGCAGGGAAAAACGCATCCTGATGTAAACCCCAACCCGCCGGAAATAAAACTGGCGAAGATTTACTACTTTGCCAACGGCGAGTCCACTACCTGCTATGTTACAGGGGCGACGACAGGTCCCTGCTCCACCACAATGACCTACGATTCAGGGACAAAACTATGGAAGGCGGATATACCGCTTACAAACCTCGTATTAAACGATGTGATTACCTATTACATCATCGCCAGCGACAGTTTCGGCAATGTCGCCTCGCAGGTCCCCGACCCCACAAACAGTCCGTGCAGTTCCAGCAGCGGCTGGGGAGACCCTACACTGGAAACACCGTCGCTTAATTCCTGCACTTATGCAGCCCAGTACATTCAATGCGGAAAGGTTAAGAGCGGCACACCCAGCCCATGCAGCACCAAGTACACTATGAATGACATCACGGGCGACACATGCGGTCCGCCGGATTCAAACGGCAACCAGAGCATTGTAGCAGGAATGGATAAAATTGATCTTCACGGTATCTCAGCCGGCGCCGATGCGAACAAAATCTGCGTCAAACTCGGTCTCGGCGCCCCCACTACAAGCGATACCGCACCCATTGACGCCTACGCAATTGCGTTCTTCAATCCTGATATTGCCGACCCAAACCCTTATGATACACATATAACTAACCTTTATGGCATACATTACGCGCCCGAAGCGCAAAGTTCAGACCCCACTCTCGTCCGCGTCCTCTGGGATGTCGGCTGCCTGACAAACCCGAATAACGAGGACGCTTTCGCCTGCAAACTCCTCTCCGCCCTCCCTGGCGACAGCAAACTCTCTATGGGCTACGATGAAGGCTCACTGCGTGTGCATGTTAATAAAAGCGGCACAGGTTACAACCTCATCGGAAGTTCTTCCAAACTCTCCCAGATTCTCGCTATCTCGGCAGCGGTCAATCTCGCCGGCGGCGGCGCCGCTTTCTGGCTCGTTGACCAGACTCAGGGTCTGGGCTTCTACCATACGAACCAAAATACTACATTGCAGCCGCCTACTGAGATCGCTCCACCGCTGGCGCCGTCCACCTTATGCAAAAACCCCGACGGCACATCCGCCGTTTGCCCCAAGAGCACAACACAACCCGCTAACAACACCTGCGCCGTTTCTTTCTTCCCCACTCCCGATAAAAACTTTGCCCTCAAATATAAAATCTACCGCGTAACAAAGAAATCCGACCTCACTGATACTAACAAATCAACCTACTACACAGGCGAGGTCTCTGAAAACGGCAGTGCAAGTTACTCCTACAGCGATACCATAGCCTCAGCCGATCTGGACGGAAAGATTCGCTATTATGCCCTCACATCTGTGAGCACACCCGGCACAGGCGACCTTGAGACCAAGATAACAAAAGCAGTTTGGACTACCTGCACGCCTGAGGACTGGAAGCCGCCCACAGCACCGACGCTGACCAGCGCTAAAACACCGACAAACGCTACGAATAAGTGCAAAATCCAGTGGACGGCTGATACTAATGCAGATACATCACTCACGGGTTTCTATGTCTTCAGAGGCACTGATATGCTTAACACCAACCCGGTTGGCGCCGCACCCGGCGTAACCGAATATGAATATACCGATTCTTCAAGTATTCTTGTAAACGGAGAATCTTACACTTATCTGGTGCGCGCAGAAGACCGCGGCGCTAACACAACCGACTCAACTACGATCAACTGCACGCCTGAAGACCTTGAGCCGCCTGATAAAATAACATCACTCATTATAACTAAAGTCTCCGGCGTGCTCGGAGTGAAGGCTTCCTGGAACCCGAACGAGGAGGAAGACCTCGGCGGCTACAATGTCCATTACTGTCAGCGCACAACCGATATGGGCTGCCCGGATGCGACAGGCTGCTGCTCCAAGGAAGAAGAATACAACACATTGTGCAGCAATGTATCCACATCAGACACGCCTTCCTGCCAGGTAACTAATGTAACGAATCCGGGGACATTTCCCGAAGAAGGCAAATACTGCTTCTATGTTGATGCCTTTGACACCTGCAATGACGACGGCACCTGCCCGAGCAATGCCGGCGAGTCCAACTCAAGCGGTTTCCCGGACGGCGGCTGCGATTCAACAATGTTTACAAAGAAAATTAATGTTGATGTAACCATTGACAGTTGTTATCCAAAGTTCCCGCCGACACCGACGGTAGAGGCACCGACAGAAGGGAATTCCTGCAAGATAACCTGGGATGAAATTACAGGAAACTATAATGTCGGCGCTGACTGCACCGATCCATTCACAACCGATGAAAACGGCAATATAGACCCCAAAGACCTTGTAGCATATATGGTAATGATGAAGAAAGACAGTGGCGCTGATATTCCCAAGCCGAAGGACGACCCGCCTGGAGTGGTATGTAACAGGACAATCAACGAACCTGTACTTGAATGCACAATAGAGAAAGACCCGAAAACCGGCTCACCGCTCACGAACGGACAAAAATATTACTTTCTCGTTTACGGCGTTGACTCAAGCGAGAATTATTCAGCATATTCTTCAACACCCGACGGCGTGGAATGCACACCCACAGATTTGAAAGCCCCGAACGCGCCGCAGGCTGAACTGCCTGATTACGACCCCATCTCCTGCACACCCAAATGGCAGGCGGTTACAGACAAAGACCCTGTAAAATACGGCGTTTACCGCTGCACGGGCAAAACCACTTCCTGCACGAGCGCAACACAGTTCACCACAACAGTCGCTACCGACCTCGCAAGCACAGAGTTATCTAAACAGGACGCAACGGTTACGACCAATGTCACCTACACCTACTGCATGACCGCAAAAGACCCGAGCGGAAACGAAAGCGCGAAAATTTCAAGCGGCAACTGCGCACAGTGCACACCGAGCGACAAGCCGAAACCGCCATCCAACGCCGATGCCACAGGCGTAGCGCCAACTGAAAATACAATCGCTAAAATATGGTGGACTAAGTCCGCTGACGATGCTGCGGGCACAGGCAACTACAACATCTACCGCTGCACGGGCGAAACAGAAGATACCTGCGACACATCCAGCACCGGCAAAGTCAACACCGACGGATATGTATCGGGCGCAAAGACCTCCGCCGACCCATACAAAGCGACCAAAGAACCTGACGGCACCTGGTATTACGGCATCACCTACGCCAACGAAAGCGACAGCGAATCCGACCTCGCTGTAACCGCAAATTCCGTAACCATTCAGTGGCCCGATCCCTGCCTTGCTGATCCGGATTCCTGCCCATGCGAGATTACCATACCTCCCATTTATGAAATAAAACCGGATCTCCCGCTCTGCGAGGGCACTTACTGTAAGGTCGCAAAATCAAATCTCAAGATTGAGGTTGTTGACAATACGGGAACAGCGCTCAAAATCGGCACGACAGACTCGGACGGCATTTCAATAAGTTTCCCTGAATCCGATATTCCGACTGGAAAAACCTTTGATGTTCGCATAATCCTGCCTCTTGCCCCGGGAATGCCTTGCGATAAAACAGAATACACCGCAAGCGGCGGCACCAAGTGCGTTGTTATTCTGAAGAAGGCGATTACCGAAGAAGTTCTGAGAGGAATTTGCAGCGGCGACCCGCTCCCCGTGCCCGCTATTGATATCGGCACAGGCAGGAAGGACATCGGCAACGCCGACTGCGACGGCGAGGTAGGCTTCAACGACCTGAAGGAGCTGAAGAAGAGTTACAAAAAGAATGTCGGCTCCGGCGCGGATGAATGGGCTGACTTTGATGGTGACGGCGAAGTGGGATTTAACGACCTGAAGATTCTCAAGAAGAACTACAAGATGATCGTTTATGGCGCAGACCAGATTGACACCTCCGATCAATCCTTCTGCAAGCCGGAGTGATACAAGACAGATAATATTAACAGGATTAACTGTAGGGGCGGT
>JBFMBQ010000466.1:0-10319 GCA_040755115.1 bacterium | reverse complement strand
AAAAATGTTTCTCTGCGTTTTTTCTCTGCGTTCTTTGCGTCTCTGCGGTTAATGATTTTCTTGCCATTTTGCGCAGATGTTCAGTTTTAAGATACTAACAGGTGTTTCATTCGAGGTCGCGGAATTGGAACATCCACACCGCCGCCGCAATCAATATGATTATATACAGTGCCCCATACAGCATTGCCCCGCCGATAACTGTGAAGGGTACAGGCAGGTGATGGACTACTTCCTGTTTTATGTTGAAGGTTTCAAGGTTAGGGACAATATAATAAACCGCTTTCGCCACAGCCCTGCCGATAATGCTTTTGATCTGCCAGTAGGCTCTGATGTCCTCTATCATGTTGCCGGCAACGAAGATGAGGAAAGAATAGAACAGACTCAGCAAGGAAGATGTGAAGGATGAGAAAAATATCGCCAGTGCAGCCACGACCAAAAGTTCCATTTCAATCAGGAGGGCAGCCTTAAAAATCGCTGTTTCCCAGACTTGTGAGTCAATGTAGAGGAGGATGAGGAGGAATATGGTCATCAGGACGAGGTTTAAGGTGAGGGAGAAGACGGCGCCGATATATTTGCCGATGACGAGTTGCCAACGCGCGACAGGTTTTGAGAGGATGGAATAAATTCGTTTGCGTTCAATCTCTCTTGCGAAGAGGTTGGAGGCGGAGAAGACAGCCATTATGATGCCTGTGAGTGTTATGGCGGCGAGGCCGACATCGGTGATGACCTTGACGCGCTGAACGAATGCCAGTTCAGCCACAAGAAGCGAGCAAAGTATAAGCATTACACCTGTGATAAGCAGGCTGAAGATGAGGCGGTCTTTGAGCGCTTCACGGAAGGTGTTTGATGCGATGACATAAATTTTCATGGTTTTTTTTGGACACGGATTTTCACGGATTCACACGGATTTAATAATTCACAATTCCTTTCCTTCCGGGTGATGTTTTCGGATTTCATCAATGAAAAGTTCCTCAAGCGAGCCGCGCAGCGGCGCGACCTCCTTCGCGCATGTCAATTTCCCATTCACGAGAATTCCAACGCGGTCGCACACCATTTCCACATCTGCCATGATGTGCGAACTGAAGAAAATCGTTTTTCCTTTGTTTTTCAATTCTATCATTGTGTTATAAAAATCTTTTCTTCCGATTGGATCAAGTCCTGAAGTCGGTTCGTCAAGTATATAGAGGTCGGGGTCGTTGACGAGTGCCTGCGCAAGACCGATTTTCTGGAGCATGCCGCGCGAGTGTTTTTTCAAGGGAAGGATGAGTTCGTCGCGCAGGCGCAGTGTTGTAACGATCCAGTCAAGCCGCTCGTGAGCCTGTTTTTTCGGAATGCCGTGCAGACCGCCGTAGAATTCAATCGCCTGTCTGCCTGTAAGGAAATCGTGAAAAATGGGGTTTTCCGACAGATAACCTATTCTTCTGCGGACCGAAACATCGTGGAGCGGCTTGCCGATTAATGCGGCGTCGCCGCTGGTCGGCAGCAGGAAGCCCATAAGTATCTTTATAGTTGTTGTTTTCCCGGCGCCGTTTGGACCTAAAAAGCCGAAAATTTCTCCAGCGGTTACTTTCAGGTTAAGGTCGTTAACGGCGTGTATTTTTTGCCTGAGCAGACCGCGGAAATATATTTTAGTTAATGCTTTTGTCTCAATAATGTCCATTTTTTTGCTCGCGCTTCTTTAGTGTCCATGATCGTGGTCATGCGCATGGTTATGTTCATGTTGATGTTCATAAGCAGGTCGGTAATCTATGTCTTTTTTCCGTGCACCAAAGTATTGAGCCATAATAGGCAATCGTTTGTATGGTTGGTTCACAGCGGTGTGGTCGGTGTGGTCAATCATATATTCGCCGCCGAATGGTTCTACAGGGATGTTAGTTATAATTCCCGAATCAAGGAGATCGTTGATTTTTTCGGGTGGTTGATGGTAAATCTCATTGTAAACTTTAATTGCCTGATTTAGAAATTTTAAGTGCTTCTCCACAAGAAAATATCTGATTTTTTCTGCATAATATTCTCTGGTGTCAGTGTCCTTTGCCGTTTTATATAGTGTTTCTAACAATTTAAGAGCGGTATCAACACGGTCTGCGAATAGATACAGTGAAGCGATTGTGCCCTCTCGGATTTTGCTTGGGTTGATTTTATTAACTTCTTTGAACCAGCGTATTGTCTCAATGTAATTTTTCAGGAAGAAATAGTGGTTAAATCCGAGATAGTAGGCGAGTTTCCATTCTTTCGGATTTTCCTTGAGACCTCTTTCAAGGAGGTTATTGGCAAGTTCCACATCGCCGTCCCAGGCGAGGATAGTGCCGCCGAATTCGTAAGCGTAGATGAACTTCGGGTCAAAGTGAGTGGCGAGTTCAAGGTATTGATACACAATCTTGTTGCCGGTTTCGGATTGAACCTGGCTATGAAGTGCGTCGTGCATTTGTTCGTCTGTCAGGATGAGCACTTTATCAATCATATCGGATTCTGAGAAAGTAACAGCCTTGATCCAGAAGTAATCGGAAATAATCTGGTCAAAGCCGAGAGAGAAGAGGTCAAGGAAGAGTTTGGATGGGAGGAAAAAGATGCGGACAGCGTGTCTTTCTGTCCCCCGTTTTTCATGGAGATGAGTTTGGAGCATAACGAGGGTCGGGAAGATTACGCCGAGTGCGAGAATGAGAGCGAGAAGCGATAAAAGTTTCGCTCTTTTGATACGGTTCATATTAAATTTATATTATAACAACCAGAATCATCCAGACAAGGGGAGAAGGGTGTTAGGGGTATTAAAATGTCAAATGTCAAAGATCAAATGTCAAATATCAAATCAATTTCAAATTTCAAATGTCAAATGAATGACAAATGTCAAAGTTCCAAGGATAAAATTCTGTGCATTTGGGTACAAGGTGCAACCTTGAACCAACGGTAGAGTTAAATGTCAAATGACAAAAATCAAATGACAAATTTTTTATTCTTTCAATTCAGTTCGCTATAGTATAATGTGAATATGTCAAATTTCCGTTTGTGGCGGTTTTTGTTCTTCTCGTTAAGTTTTTTTACTGCGGTCGTATTTTCAGGCAATTCGCTGAACCCCTTTACGCCGATACGGGCATTTTTAATGTGGTTTTTCTGTTTCGTTTTTATATTTTTATGGATTTGGGAGAGGTTTTTTTCTGATCGTATTACTCAGGGGAAAACGGCTGCCGATTTGCCGATCGCATTGTTTCTTGCATGGAGCGCGTTGTCTTTTTTTTATTCGGCGAACCGTTTTTACACGATGGAATCTTTTCTCCATCTCATCTGCGGCGTGTTCATTTTTTTTATTGTTACAAGAAAAGTAACGGATGTGCGGAAGGCGAGTGCGGTTTTATCGTGGATTGCTGCCGGGGGCGTGGTTGTGGGGATATTCGGTGTGCTTGATTTTTTCCATAAGGATGTATTTCCGTGGGATGCGCTCGTGGAGAACAGGTGGTATTCATTATGGGGGGGCATTAAGCCGCCGTTCAAAGAGCGGATGATGTGGCAGAATTATTTCAGCGGTCGGACATCGTCGTCGTTCGGGAATCCTGTGTATGTTGCAGGTTATCTTTTGATGATGCTGCCTGTGTGTTTTGCGCTTTTTTTTGGTTCTCGCGGCAAATTCAAGAAAATTATGTTCATATTTCTCTTTATTTTTTTATTTTTCAATCTGATTTTAACATTTACGCGCGGCGCATGGTTATGTTTTATTGTCACCCTGCCTGTTATGTTTGTTCTTATGCGTGGGGAGCGGCTGGTGGGTGCTGTGCGTATGAACCGTCGGTGGCTTGCAGCGGCGGTTGTGCTGTGTGTTGTGATTGTGGTTATGTTTTCAGTGAAGAGCCGTGTGAATCCGCACACTTTTACTGTAGTAGAACGCGTAAGATCGCTGGCGGACTTAAAGGACGAGAGCATGCTGCAACGCTGGTTGATCTGGAAGACCGCGTGGCACATAGCGGTTGACCGTCCGCTTCTCGGAGTAGGACTTGGCAATTTTCAGATACATTATCCGTTGTATCAGAAGGAGTTTTTAAGAGATGAGCGGTGGCTGGCGCATGCGAGTTTTCCGGATTCTGTGCACAATGAATATCTGGAGATATTCTGCGAGCGCGGGCTGCCGGGACTGGCGATTTTTATGTGGTTTTTAGTTATGATTTTTTGCTGCGGCGTCAGGGGTGTCAGGGGCGGGGGATCGGATAAAAAATGGCTTTCTGCCGGGCTTGTTGCCGGTGTATTCTCGGTCTGTCTTTATGGTGTTACACAGTTTCCGTTCAGGATAATACCGGTTTGGGTGCTTTTTTGTATGTTCAGCGGGATGCTTGTTGGGATGAATACGGGGATAAAAGAGGAGTTACCGCCGCCTGCGCTGGCGAGGGTGCGTAAGAACATGGGGGCGGGGGGAAGGTATATGTTTATGGTGCTTTTCGGTGTATTTTTAATATTATTGTGTGCTGCTGCGAGTGCGCCGCTGCGGGCAAATGTCCTTGCCTACTGGGGTATAAGGTCGTATAACAAGGCGGGGCTGGAGATGCAGGCATTAGGTTTGCTTGAGCGAGCGGCTGCGCTGCTGCCTTATGACAGGGAGATATTGTTTTATCTGTCATCCACATTGTTGAAAGAGGCACATAAGGCAGGTGAGCCTGAAACGAAGGCGATGTTTTTCAGGCGCGCCGGGCAGGTGCTGATACATGCCAACAGCATGAATCCTAACGATACGCTTGTTTTGAACGATCTTGCCAATGTTCACCTGAATCTCGGCGACGCCGATAATGCGATAAGAATATATAAAGGTGTAACGGAACTTGAGCCTTATCCTGCGCTTGCGTATTACAATATGGGGATTGCTTACCAGCAGAAAAAAATGTATAATGAGGCGATAAAATCGTATCGCAGAAGCCTTGAGATTGATGCTGACAACACGCTTGCTTATTACAATCTCGGGAAGGCGTTTACGGCGGTCGGCAGAGTAGATGCTGCCGAAAAGGCATATTTGAAGGGGTTGAAGAGCGAACCTGAAAGCGCTGAACTGCTTAACACACTTGGTCAGTTATATGACGGTCAGGGCAGACTTGGGCAGGCGGTTTCCTGTTACCGAAAGGCGATCAAATATGACCCCGCTTATGACAGTGCGTTTGGGAATCTCTCAATTACGCTTATAAAGAAGGGAGAACATAGAGAGGCTATAGAGGTTTTATCATCGCTTATAAAAAGAGATACGAGATCGGCGATAGCATATTATTATCTTGGCGAGGCATACAGAGGGGCAGGAGATGAGGGGCAAGCGGTTTCCGCATATCGCCGGGCAGCGGAACTGGAGCCGGGGAATGTTTTATATCAAGATGTTTTGCAGAAGAAAGGATCTTCTTGGCAAATGGATAAAAAGGATTACACCCGATTTCGTTGAGTTTGAAGACGGGGGAAAATTGAACCAGATAATTTAGATTATAAAATCATTAAATCTTTAATATGGTGGAGATATTATGAAAGAACTTAAAGAATTAAAAAAGATAATAAATCAACATAGAGAAGAATTGGAAGAAAAGTATAGAGTCAATAACATAGCAATCTTCGGGTCTTATGTTCGTGGTGAGCAGAACGAAGAAAGCGATGTAGACATTCTTGTAGAGTTTGAAGAACCTGTAGGTTTCCTTTTTATTCATCTTGCTGATTTTTTAGAAGAAATATTAGGAGTTAAAGTCAATTTGCTTACGCATGATGCAATTAAGCCTAACAGGAGAAAATACATATTAGATGAATTAGTTTATGTCTAAAAGAGACTGGAAATTATTCGTGGAGGATATTTTGGAGTCCATAGAGTTGATTGAAAGTTATATTGCAAATATTGATATTTATAGTTTCAAGGGGGATAGAAAAACAATAGATGCGGTGGTGCGAAATTTGAAATAATCGGTGAGGCATCAAGAAATATTCCTGACGAGGTAAAGCATAAATATCAGGATGTGGATTGGAGCGGGATAATTGGACTTAGAAATAGAATTGCCCATGAATACTTTGGCGTTAACCTGACTATCGTGTGGAGTATTATTGAGCAGGAATTGCCAGGATTGAAAGAACAAATGAAACATATTTTAACGGAAGGTTAAAATAATGATTATAAAAATTAGCCTTGTGAATTGGTGTAGGGCGCAGTCTTCGCACCGCGCCGAACGGCTTAGTTGCAAGGTTAAAAGCCGAAACCCAAAATAACATGAATAAAGATAATGGCTTTTAATTTTTGTTTTAATGCGCCAGAATTGAATTTTGAGTTAGAGGGTAAAAACCGAAGATAAGAAATAGAAACCTAATCTTCAGGCGGGGAGGTATGCCTTGAATAAAAGACAAGTGAATTTGAGAACGGCAAACGCAGGAATTGCGATTTTGACATTATGTTTGATTTTCTATGCTGCGCCTGTGTTCGCACAGCATGAGGCGGAACTTCCCGGCGGTGATAAACTGATCACGCTGAATCTGAAAGGTGCGCAGGCGGTGGATGCGTTTCGTCTTTTAGCGGTGCAGAACGATCTGAACATTCTTGTATCACCGGATGTGCAGGGCACATTGAATCTGCGGTTGTCCAATGTTACGCTGCGTGAGGCGATGGATGTGATACTTGAAGCGGTGAATGCGGAGATGGAGATAAGCGGCAACATAATCCGCATAGTTCCGAGCGGGGAGCGACCTGTTGCACTGGAAGAGAGGCAGATGGTAACGGAGATATTCAATACGAAGTTTGCAAGTTCCGGGCGGCTGATAAGCGCGCTTACACCTTTTCTTACACCTGGGGGACGCATCCAGCCCTTCCGTCCCGGGATGGGCGATGACCCGCGTAAGCCGGAAGTGCTGATCGTAACAGATGTGCCGGAGAATATTGACACACTACGGAAATTGATGGAGCAACTTGATAAGAGAGCCGCGCAGGTATGGATAGAAGCGAAAATCATTGAAACTTCATTTAGCAACAACGAACTTCTTGGGGTGAATTGGAACATAGGGGCAACATTGAACGGTCCGCCATTCAGGATGGACAGCGAATTTGCTCAAGGCGGAAAGATTGAACTGGGGACACTTTCGATGAGCGGGTTCAGCGCGGTATTGAATGTGCTGAGGACCAGAACGGATACAAATGTCTTATCCGATGAAAAAATCGCCACAGTTGACGGCGAGGCTGCTGAAATTCATATCGGTGAGTCCATCCCTGTCGGAATAACTACAATCGGCGCAGGGACGGTCGGCGGGGTAACGCTTGGTACGACCGGGATAAGTCAATATGAGGTTGGCGTGATTCTGCAAGTTACACCGACGGTGCTGGGGGAAGGCATGATATATATGAAATTACAGCCCACGATAAGCACTGTAACGGGATTCACCTCGCTTGGCGGCGGCGGACAGGCGAATGCGCCGATAACCAACAAGCGTTCGGTGGATACGCAGGTGATGGTTCGCGACGGAGAAACGATAGTAATCGGCGGTCTCGTCCAGGATGTTGAGACTGCGGTAAGAAAAAAGTTCCCCATACTTGGTGATCTGCCGCTGGTTGGCCCGATGTTCAGGAAGAAGGATAAAACAAAAGAGAAGATTAATCTCTTTATATTTATAACGGCTCACATAATGGACACGGAGACGACTGATGAAATTTTAAAAAAATCGGAGTTGCCGATTGACCTAAAGGGTTCAACTCCTGAAAGCAAATGACAAAAAATATGATCCACTAATTACACGAATTTACACTAATTAAATTACCAGTATAATTTAATATTGAGGTGTGATGGATAATGCGGGTTCGGATTTTGTTTGCGGTTTCAGTTCTGTGTCTTGCGCTATCGGTGTTGTTTTTTATTATAGCCTGTCAGAAGGAGGAGAAGGTTGACGCCCTGGCGAGCAGTGCGTCTTTCCTTGAAGATGATTCAGGGGGCGGTAAGGCATCGGCGCGGAGGCGCACGCCGGTAGTTGTTGCAGTGGAGAAGGCGAGACCAGCGGTGGTGAACATAAGCACAGAACAGGTTGTGCAGGAATCACTTTTCCGTTTCAGAGGTTTTGATGACGATTTCTTTGACGATTTTTTTGATATGTTCCCTCGGCGGAACTTAAAAAGGCAGTCGCTCGGTTCAGGCGTAATCATAGATGAAAAGGGATACATTCTGACGAACGAGCATGTGGTGATGCGTGGAACGGAGATAAAGGTGACTCTCCCTGATAACAGGGAATTTGAGGGGAAATTGATAGGCGCTGACCCTGCCTTTGACCTTGCAATCATCAAGATAGATGTGAAGGGAGACCTTCCATCGGTAACAATGGGCGATTCCGACACGCTTATGATTGGAGAACCGGTCATTGCAATCGGCAATCCATTCGGGCTGGAGCATACCGTAACCACAGGCGTGGTAAGTGCGCTGAAGAGATCAATTAAAGTGAGCGATCAGAAGACATATTCCGATTTCATCCAGACGGATGCTTCAATCAATCCCGGCAACAGCGGGGGACCGCTGCTGAACATAGACGGCGAGGTGATAGGGATAAACACCGCCATTATTGAGCGCGCACAGGGTATCGGTTTTGCGATACCGATAAACCGTGCCAAGCGTGCGGTACGGGATTTATTGAAATACGGGGAGGTGAAGAAGGCTTGGATAGGGTTGCGTGTGCAGGAGTTGACGCCTGAGTTGGCGCGCCAGTTTGAGTTTGAGCATCGGCGAGGTGCGCTGGTTTCTGATGTGATGGAGGGCGGGCCCGGGCAGAAAGCGGGGATAAAGGCAGGGGACATAGTCGCTGAGATTGGCGGTGCGCCGGTTACATCTGCTGATGATTTTTATGACAAGACAACGGCGCTTATGGTGGGGGAGAAGGTGCGGTTTGTGGTTTATCGGGAAGGCCGGCGGATGGAGATAGGTGTTGAGGGTTCTGCGCTGCCGCTTGAGAAAGCGGAGAAGATAGCCGAGCGTATGATAGGTGTCCGAGTGAGTGAAATAGGTAAAGCGGAGATAATGAGATACGGACTTCGGACTCGTGAAGGCGTGGTGGTGAAAGTGGTGCTGAGGGGTGGATTTGCCGATCACATCGGGATGGAGACGGGTGATGTGATAAGGCAACTCGGGTCAAAGGAGATCAGAAATATGAATGATTTCAGGGAGGCGGTTGTGGTGGCGTCGGAGCGGACGAGTCCGGTTATGCTGATTCAACGGGGCAGGTCTGTTTATTACACGACGATAGAGTAAAGTTCAGAGGCACAATTAATCTTTTGATATGGATTACGCGGATTCAAATGAATAAACTCAAAATTCTGCTTGTAGATGATGACAGGGATATACTTGATGTGATTGGTGTATTGTTTGAGTTGGACGGTCACAGCGTGTGGTTTGCGCAGAATTACAATGAGGCGCTTGCAATTGTTGAGGAGGAGGATTTTGATCTTGTGTTGACTGATTTCCGTATGCCGCGGATGCACGGGCTGTATCTGCTTGAGATGATAAAGGATGTGCGTCCGGAGTTGCCGGTAGTGATAATGACAGCATATATGACCGAAGAGATGAAGAGGGATGCGAGGCGCAAAGGGGCTGCACTGTTGATAAACAAGCCGTTTACTTATGATGAGATAACGAGGGCGATAAAAAAGGTGATAAGAAGATGTCAAAGCCGCGATGGGATGAAGACTCAATAATCAGGCGGATACTTGCGCTTGAGCGTGTCGGCGAGGACCTGACCTGTTCAAATGTGAAGGAGATAGACAGCGCGCTTGTCGGGGCGGCGATTTCATATTTTGGTAATTGGGGTGTGGCGCTGGAGGCGGCGGGGCTTGATTATAGTGAAATACGGAATATCTCAAAGCAGCGCCGTGCCGAGAAGGTTCAGAAGTGGTCGGTGAGCAAGGTGCTTGAGGAGATAAAGGAAGTGGCGAAGGCGGAGGATGACATAAGTTATGCGTATATGAAGGAGAAATATTCCTCGCTCGTTGCAGCGGCGAACAATTATATCGGCAGTTGGAAGAGGGCGCTTGAGATGCTCGGATTTGATTACAGCGAGGTGCTGCGCAAGGGGCGCGAGCGGCGTCTGGAGCGTGAGAAAGCGTGGTATCGCGACCTGCTTCTTACACGGCTCTCAAAAATGCCGCTTGATGAAAATCTGATCAAGCGAAAGCATCCGAACTTTCACCGTGTTATAATCGGCAGATTCAATTCGTGGGAGAAGGTAATGGAGAATATGAGGAAATACCGCAAGAGAAAGGAAAGAGGTAAAAATGCAAAAGCAATTCGTTAAAGATTTAAGGGAAGGTGAAAGGGTTTCTACAAATTTTCAACTGGATCAGAGCCAGTTGTATGAGTTCCGAA
>JBFMBQ010000465.1:0-4041 GCA_040755115.1 bacterium | reverse complement strand
CCATTAATCTGCGCAAAATCTGCGTAATCTGCGTCAAAAAAAATTATCATTTTCCCATACATACACTTTTTGCACTGGAATCAAAGTTCAAATGTCAAATGTCAAATGAATGTCAAAGATTCAAAGATAAAATTCTTTGCATTTGGGTTCAAGGCGCAACCTTGAACCAAATTTAAGCAGTTTAAGCGGTTTAAAAGAGGTTTTTGTACTGACGATAAGTTTGAAACAGAAAAGTTCATATATAATAAATGTAAGTGCATCGCCGTGAATGCACATATATTAACTGGTGAAGCAGTATGTCATGAGAGAGATAAAAATCAACAACATCCGAATCGGTAACGGGCAGCCCTTTGTCCTCATCGCGGGACCCTGCGTCATAGAATCGGAAGTCTCCTGCCGTAAACTCGCTCACAAACTCAAGTCCATAAGCGAGGAAATCAAAATACCACTCATATTCAAGGCTTCTTACGATAAGGCGAACAGATCCTCAATAAAATCCTTCCGCGGACCAGGGATTCGCAGTGGTAAAAAAATCCTCTCACGCATAAAAAAAGAACTCGGCGTGCCGATTCTGTCGGATGTTCATTCTATAGATGATGTGAAGTTTTTTGAGGACACACTTGATGTGCTTCAGATACCGGCGTTTCTGTGCCGTCAGACCGACCTCGTGCTTGCGGCGGCAAAAACGAAGAGAGCGGTAAACATCAAGAAGGGGCAATTTCTTGCGCCGTGGGATGTGCGCAATGTGATTGACAAAATCGCAACCACCGGCAATCACAACATTATGATAACCGAGCGTGGCACAGTGTTTGGATACAACAATCTTGTGGTAGATTTTAAAGGGGTGCCTCTTATGCGTCAGTTCGGCTATCCGGTGTGTTTTGACGCCACGCACAGCGTGCAACTGCCCGGCGGCGCGGGCACAACCTCCGGCGGTCAGAGGGAATTCGTGGGGCATCTTGTCCGCGCAGGCGTAGCCACAGGCATTGATGCGCTTTTCCTTGAGGTGCACGAAACGCCGGACAGGGCGTTGTCGGACGGTCCGAACATGATCACTCCGGACGAATTGATCTGTATCCTGAAAAACGCTAAAATATTGGATGATGCCGTGAAATCAAATTCTATGATATAAGAAAAGGAAACCTATTGCATTATGAAAAAAAGAAAAAATAATATTTTTTTTATGTCCAGTTTTTTTAATTTGCTGTTAATCAGTGCTTGCATAATAGTTGTTTCGGTATGCAGCGGCTGTGGAGGCGGCGGAGGGGGCGGAGGCGGCACGACACCCCCGCCGCCGAACTCTTCAACTTTGTTTCTCTATGTCAACAATCCCGAAACTAATAATAAAATATATACTACAAACTCAATTAATGTAACCGGTCAGACCAGCCCGGGGGCGGTCGTAACTGTCAACAATCTTGCTGCCTCGCTTGATTCCTCCGGCAACTTCACTTACGCCAACCTCAGCATCGCTTCAAATCCCTTTACAATAACCGTAAAGACAACGAAAGATTCATCTGATTATACCGTAACGCGAGTGGTCTATTATCAGAATAGTTCACAGTGCACGCTTGTCTATTCAGCCACAGATCCGAATACCGGATACACAAGAATATATGATACCGATCCGAATATACCGAATTCCTCACGCTGCATCAGCGACAGCGTCATCGGCGCAACCGACACTCAGCCGGCTTTGAATCCGAGCCGCAACACGGTCATCTTCGTCCGAACGCTCAGCGGCAACCAGAATCTCTACAGTATTTCATGCACCGGCAGTGGCACCGAATGTCCTGCCGCGGGTTCCGCCTCACAACTCACTTCTACCACCGGCATAACCTACCAGTCGCCATCGTGGTCAAAAAGCGGTTCTTATATCGCTTACGCCGCCAGCGTCCTCGGCGATTACGATATTTACACCGTAACATCGGCAGGTCAGAACCTGACGCAGATCACTACTCACGCCGCAGCAGACATCAGCCCCACCTGGAGCACCGGCGATTCAACAATATATTTCGCCTCCAACCGACCGACCGACGGCTCCGGTGGAACAATCAATTATTATCACCTGTGGTATGTTAATGTCAGCCCTGTTGGAACTCCAACGCTCCTGACATCAGAGCCAACCTGCCCTGATGGCACAGGCAAATGCTCACTTCTGAGCCCCGATATTTCACCGAACGGTTACCTCGTCTATCAATTTGCCTCCTCATGTGGCACCGGCGGCGGCAGCGGCACACCGCCAGTAAATCCAAAATCTACCTGCAATAATTTATATTACATGACGAGTTATCCGAGCGGCGTTTCTTCTCCTGCAACTTCAGGAAGCAATCTTTTCTTAAGCCCGCACTGGCGACAAAGCACTACTTCAAACGAACTCGTTTTCGTCAACAGAAACAACAATACAGACGCCCTTTATAAAATAACCTTCACTGGAACATCTCCGGGAACTTCTGCTGCCATGAACCTGACCGGCGGCACGCCGGACTGGTAACTTAAAATTATCAGGTTAATGGCAAAATCCAAATGACAAATGTCAAATGAATGTCAAATGTCAAAGTTTAAAAATAAAATTTTAACCACGAATTTCACGAATTTACACGAATTAAATTAGCGAAAATTAGTGTAATTAGTGGATCATATTTTTTGTCATTTGATCTTTGAAATTCATTTGACATTTAGATTTTGACATTTGAAATTATTCCGTAGATTATTTTTTATTGTTATTATTTTTTTATTTATCCGCACTTCTAATATCGCGTAACTGAAGCGCAACCGCACGCCGATTGCGAAAGTTGTCCTCTTTCAGCGTGTATGAAATGTCCACCGTCTGCCCGCGCAATTCGTCAAGTTTCCACGCGTGAGATAAACCAAAACCTATAACATCCAGCATAGCCCTTCCCTGCTTCACCTTCATCCTGAGATGCTTTCCATCAGCGCCGCATGTGCAAACCTCTGCAACATCCACACCTTCAGTGCAGAACACTGGGCGGGGATTACCGATACCGCAAGGTTCCATCATCTGCGCCTGCTGGAGAAGTTCAAGGGTTATTTCCTCCAGCCGCACTTTGCTGTCCAGAACAAGATTTCGTCGGAAATTATTAGTCCCATAAGATTTTTTTACAGTTTCATTCAGCCGCCGGCGCAACGCAGGTATGTTCTTCTCATAGATTTTCATGCCCGCCGCCATTGAATGTCCGCCGAAACTGATCATCAGGTCGGATGCCTGCTCCAGAAGATCGCACATATTTATCTCCGAAATGCTCCGAGCCGAGCCGGCGAACACCCTTTCCGCTTCGCCGCCGTTGTTTCCCATGTCTCCGTTTCGCTTGGAAAGTGTAAAAAGGATGACGGGACGATAATGTCTTTCAAGAATCCTTGACGCAACAATGCCGATCACGCCCACATGCCATTTCTCGTTCTCAAGCACAATGATCCTGTCTCTCTCAGTATCAAAATCCCTCTCAAGCGTCTTCAACGCAGAATCAAGTATTCGGGCTTCCTCTTTCATTCGGTGCCTGTTTTTTTCATCAAGCCGCCTTGCAACAGAGATCGCCTTCGGCATATCTTTCGTGAGAAGGAGTTCAACGCCAGCCCTCGGATTCCATATTCTCCCCGCCGCATTAAGTCGCGGCGCAAGTCCGAAACTTATCTGATATGTATCCACATCCTGCTCAAGTGAAAAACGGGAAACATCAATCAGTGCTGAGATGCCGGGATTGCCGCTGCACCGCATTCTCGCCAGTCCCTGAGTTACGAATATGCGATTCTCGTCAACGAGCGGCATCAGGTCGGCGATTGTGCCGAGCGCGATTATTTCCACACTCTCCTCAAATATATCACTTTCATCAAGTTTTAGTTTTTTCGCCGCCGCCTGGATGAACTTGTAAGCGACCCCCACGGCAGCAAGGTCTCTGAATGGATACCCGGAATCGGCTCGCTTCGGATTGATAACAGCCAGTGCATCCGGCAGTTCCTTATGCGGCTCGTGGTGATCCAGAATGATCACATCAATGCCAAGTTGGGACGCAAGCGATACTT
>JBFMBQ010000464.1:0-4996 GCA_040755115.1 bacterium | reverse complement strand
ATTCCGCACCCGAACGTTTAAACCTGAAAAAGATTCAAAATGAACTGTCACGGAGCGGTGAGAAAGTGCTGCCCGTTTCAATAAGTGACACTGCATCACTTGAGCAACTTAAAGAGGCACTTGCCGCACTGATTGCTAACTAAAGGGCGCGATAAATCGCGCCCCTACAAATTTGAATCGTCAAAATAACAGGGCTATAATTCAGCGGATAATGAAGGGAAAAGAAAAACAACGCATTGTAGTAAAGATCGGCGCCTCTACACTGACCGACAACAGGTGCTGCATTGACCATGCCTTTATGGAGCGATTCACCGAAGATGTCGCATCCGTGCATCGGCAGGGAAAAGATGTTGTGCTTGTAACATCAGGCGCGGTGCGCACTGGTATTGAGAGAATGGGGCTTCGCGATAACCTCAATGTGCAGCAGAAACAGGCAGCCGCAGCGGTGGGGCAGGGGCTGTTGGTTCAGGAATACACGATGCTTTTCGGACGCCATAATATCATAATCGCACAGGTGCTGATCACCCGAGACATCGTTCATTTCCGCAATAAGTATCTCAACGCACGAAACACCCTCCTCACCCTGCTTCAATATCGCATAATACCGGTCGTTAATGAAAACGACACCGTTGCTTATGAGGGCATCATGTTCGGCGGCAACGACCCGCTCTCCGCTGTTACCGCTGTTATCGTTGATGCAGACTTGCTCGTCGTTCTGACAGATGTTGACGGCTTATATGACACGAATCCGAAAAAGACTAAAGATGCAAAGATCATCCCGGTTGTTGAGCAAATCACCGATGAAATACAAGGATTTGCGCAGGGACCGATAGCGGGGGGTGGGCTTGGCGGTATGACAACGAAGGTCGCAGCAGCGAAAACCGCTACGGAGGCTGGAATAAAAACGGTAATCGCAAACGGCAGGGAAAAGAATGTAGTTCAACGGATAATTTCCGGCGAAGCGCTCGGCACAATATTCCTTCCTCAGGAATCCACACTTACGAGCCGCAAGAAATGGATTGCCTGCGGACCGACGCCTGAAGGAAAGATCATTGTGAACGAAGGCGCGCGGGAGATGATTTTACACAGTGGGAAAAGTCTCCTCCCATCCGGCATCGTTCGCGTGGAGGGCGAATTTGACAACGGTGCATGCGTTGAAATCGCTGATGAGAGCGATAAAACATTCGCGCGCGGTCTGACGAATTATTCCGCCGTAGAGATTGATAAAATTCGCGGCAAACACACGCGCGAGATAAAGAAAGTTCTCGGCTACAACCTCGGCAGCGAAGTGATCCATCGCGACAACCTTACACTGCAATAAAATACGGAAGATGGGAGATGGTAGATGATTTAAATCGTCTCCCGTCTCCCGTTTACCATCTCCCGTCTTACATTTTAACGATGAAGACAATCTCTATAACAACCTCGCACAGGGTCTGCGGCTGCGCCATTGCCGATGATGAAAGAATATTAGGCAATATGAATTTTGCCGCTGACCGCAGGTGCGTTGAGGAACTGACCGGGCGCATTGAAGCGCTGCTTAAGGAATGCGGTGTTCAGCACGGAGATTTAGACGGCGTTGCCGTTGATATTGGCCCCGGCATGCTTACAGGACTGAAGATTGGCGTTGTAACCGCCAAAACTTATGCGCAGGTATTAAATCTTCCAATTGTGGGAATTTCATCTTTTCAAGTGCTTGCCGACGGTGCGCCTCCCGACTTTACGAATATTAGCGTTGTTATTCATTCCTCAAGGGATCAATATTTTTTTGCAATGTTTTGCAGGAATGGTAAGGTTCTAAAAGAAACAGTCAGTGGCGGAATCACAAACGCTGCTGATATTGTTAGATGGCTTGAATCTGGGCATGAAACTATATATGTTACAGGAGGCGGTGTGGAGAAACTGCGGGGAGAATTGAGTGCGGTACATCTGGTTCTGGCAGGGGAGGATGATTGCTTGCCGAAAGCGAAAGACTTGGCTCAAGTTGCTCTAAGTATGTTCCGTTCGGGGCAGGGCACGCGCTACAATAACATCAATCCGCTTTATATCTGTGCAACAAACGCCGAAAAAGATCTGGCAAACAAAAGCAATAAATAGTATAATGGGAGATGGTAAATGGGAGATGGTAGACGGTTAAAGATCATCTTACTTCTACCATCTACCGTCTCACCTGTCAATGACAAATGAGATGATGGAAACTGTTTTAGAAAAGCAAATCATAGATGACTTTTCCATAGTGCCGATGACGCTTGATGTTTTGCCCTCTGTATATGCGATTGAGTTATCCTGTTATCCCAAACCATGGAGTTACAAGTCATTCGTTGATGAGATAACGCAGAACGAACATGCCTATTATGTGGTGGCGCAACTCGGGAGCAGGGTGGTCGGATACGCTGGAATGTGGCTCATTTTGGACGAAGCGCATATAACCAATATTGCCGTTGCAAGTAATTATCGGCGGCGGAAGATTGGCGAGCGGCTGCTTGTGCATTTGCTGGAGCAATGCCTTGGCACCGGAGTTTCAGCGGTGTATCTTGAAGTGCGCCGCTATAACCTGCCCGCTCAGCGTTTGTATGCGCGGTATCTTTTTCGCCCTGAACATGTGAGGGAGAAATATTATCAGGACAACGAGGAAGACGCGGTGGTCCTTCGCATCGGTGATCTGCGTTCAAAGGTTTTCGTTGAACGCTTCAGCGAGAACCGAAGGGTGTTGCGCGAGTGGTGTCTGGAAGAGCAGATTAATGAATAAAAAAATATTCGGAGGTGAAAAAGTTGTCAGAATTGGAAATCGCTGCTGAACAGTTTGATGAGAAAGTGTTGAAATCGGCAAAACCTGTAGTTGTTGATTTTTTCGCAAACTGGTGTGGTCCCTGCAAAATGCTCGCGCCCACGATTGAGAAGTTGTCAGCCGATTATGCGGGTAAAGCGGGGGTGTTCAAAATAGACACCGATAAGGCGCAGCAACTCGCTACGCAATTTGGAATTCGGGGAATACCGACGATTATATTTTTCAAGGACGGCAAAGAGGCGACCAGGGTTGTGGGGTTTGTCCCCTACGATAAACTGGCTTCAACTCTGGACGAGCTGCTTTAAACAGATATACAGCGGTCAGTGCTCAGTAGCAGGGCACAATTCATTGTGCCCAGTGGTCAGTAATTCGTTATTGTTGTGGGGACACAATTCATTGTGCCTGATTGATAGATGATCACGAATCACTAACCACCGGTCAAATGAAACTCCGACTAAAAACCATCCACTGGTTTTTATTTATCCTGATTCTCGCTGCAATCGGGACTTATTTTATTTCTCAGGACATATCACAGTTTTTCCCTTTGCAGCGCGACTTGCTGATCTTCCGCAATATTACCATCAGGGCATACAAGAGCGGTCAATTGAAATGGAAACTTACGGCAAAAAAAATCAGAATAAAGGGAAAAGAAGGAGAAATCTACACAATTGAGGGCATTGAAAAAGGGTTCCTCCACAGGAAGGAAAAACCTCCTTTCACTTTCACAGCACAAACAGCAGAATATAATTCTCAACTTGATGAAGTCCTGATAAAGCAGCCGATTACATTTCGCTCTGCCAACGGAGATTTTTTTGAAGGCAGGGAAATTTACCTGTTCGGCAAGCAGAAGAAAGTGATGATTACCGCTCCTGTAAGGGCGAAGTTTGATGGGAATTATTTTCAGGCGGACAGAATGATGGCGCAAGGCGAGGGACTGGATTTTATCACGCTTCGCGATAATGTTCGGACAGTCATCCCGGATATAGAAAAATCATCGTCCGAAAAGGTGAAGAAGGAAGTTGAAGATTTAAAAGACAAGAAGAAATATATGAAGAACTTTACGATAGGCGCCGATGTGATGACTTACAACAGCGTCAGCAGGACGCTTATATGCGCACCTAAAGATGTGCCCCCGATATATTTGCCGGGACAGAAACCTGAAAAACCTGAAGGCTTCGTGGATATGAACACCGAGCGGTTTGACATGCGCGCAAGACAGTTGCAGGTCAACTTTGAAGTGAAATCAGTTCATGCCCACGGTGATGTCTGGATTCGCCGCAAGCGTGAGAAGCCGGACCCGCAGAAGAGCAGGCTGGCGCGCGCAATCGGAAAGAAGGACGCCGTTTTCCAGACCGATGAGATGATTTACATGTGGAAGGAAGGCGTGATAAACATCCCTAATAAAGTATCAATGCGCCAGGAGAAAATTGATGCAACAAGCGGCAGCGCGGTGATAAATCTTCGGGCTGATAATATTAAGTTTGTCGGCGGCACAACACTACACCAGAAAAGCGGCGAGTGGCTGATTCGTGATGAAGTCATTGAAAAGGATGCGCCGAAAAAAAACAAAGAGATCGCTGCCGCCGAGACCACAGTTCGCTGCGATGCGGTTGAAGTCAATCTTGAAACCGAAGACATCCTCGCTGCGGGCGGCGTGAGCGTTGTCCAGAAGGAACGAAAACTCAACGGCGAGTCCGCATCTTACGACGGCGCAGAGAAGGCTTGGCGCATCACTGGCAACCCGAAAGCGGTAGAAAAAGAAAACATTCTTACAGCAGAAACTTTCATTTACGATGAAAGAAGCAATCGCTTTATCGCCACGGGCAGCGCCAGATCGGAGTTTCTGCCGGATGAAGATTACAAGGACGACCTTGATGAATACTTCAGCGAGCGCGACGGCGAGGATGAGAAGCGTGAGAAGTTTGAAAAGAACAAGGTCGCAGTTGAAGCGGACGAACTTGACTATCATCAGAAAGATGAAATTCTGATTGCTGCCGGCAGTGTCGTCGTGCGTTATCGCGATATTGTTTTTGCAGCACCGCAAGCGGTTATAAATTACAAGGAAAAGACTGTGAAAGGCGATGGCGGCGTTCGCATTGAGGATAAATATGCCGAGACGGACGCCGAAAAGTTCCATGCAAACTGGGAAACACGCGATCTCAGTCTTGAAGGCGGTGTCAGGATGAACCATCGTGGACGCAAAAAAAC